>CAYPIZ010000055.1:0-7412 GCA_964410935.1 uncultured Acetobacter sp.
ATGACGGGAGAGAATAGTTTATTTCAATTTTTTTATGGAGGTTATATGTCTAAAATAGAAATTATTAACCGCGGGTTGGTGAAACTCGGGGAAGCGCCGGTATCGTCTTTGAATGATGCGGCGTATGGAAAAACCTTTGATCTTGTTTATGAAGATGTGAAGGATTTGTTGCTTTCGGCTTATCCGTGGCGGTTTGCCGTAACGGTGAAAAAATTGGCTAAATGTGAGGCGTTGTATAACGGTAAAAATATGTATCGTTTGCCGGCGGATTGCTTGCTGTTACTCAATGTGTTCGGGCCGGAAAGAGGAGCGCTCTTTAACCATGCGGTTTTACCGGAACAGACTTATGAGCCGGTGGGGGATTGTGTGGTTTCCGGTTTTAACGGGCCGTTACAGGCAGAGTATGTGCAACGGCTTGATGATGTGCGCACATTCTCTCCGCTGTTCAAAGAAGCGTTAGCGGTAAAATTGGCGGCGGAATTGGCACTTCGTTTGAAGCATTCGCTCTCGCTGAAACAGAATTTTGATAATGAATTTGTGTATCTGATTAGGCAGGCAGAACTGAACAACGAGATTATCAAAGATGTGGAGAGAGTGCCGGAAAACAGTTGGGTCTTGGCACGATTATCCGTGTGATAAAGAGGGGAAAATGACGGTGAAAAAGGAAAAATTTTGTGCGGTTTTTGCGGCTCTGCGACGGGGAAATTCTTTGTATGCGGCGTGTTTGAAAAACGGCTTAACCACCAGAGAATTTTACGAAAAAATGGCTGGCGATAAAAATATTCGGGAGGAATATTCTTTGGCGTTGGCGGATTATGCTGACCAATGTTGTGATGATATTCGGGCAATTACCGAGGCGTTGAAAAGCGGAGAAACGGATACGTCAACGGCTAAATTGTTGATTGAAACGGCAAAGTGGTTGGCACAAAAAGTTTGCCCGTCTGAAGAGAATTATCCCGGAAGCGTGGCTGAGGAAAAAACGGAAATCGTGGTGAAATTTATATGAGGCAAAAAGGCCTCTTTTTTTATGTTAGGAGAGTAAAATGAAATCTGTGAAAATGCAGTTTAACGGTGGGGAATTAAGCCCGTGGTTGGAGGGACGGGCGGATATTGCCAAGTATGATAAAACGGCAAAACTTTGTCGCAATTTTATTCCGTTGGCAGAGGGGAGTTTGAAACGGCGGGGAGGAACACGCTTTGCCGCATTTACACCCGAGGAAGAGAAGATATTATTTCAAATTCAAGTGACGCCTGAAGATGCCGAAGTCAAAATCAACAATACGCTGACGAAAGCGCTTTATGTGAGCCGGGGGGATACGGTGAGCTATCTGGCGGTTAAAGACGGATATGTGAGTGTGAGCGGAACGATGATTATCAATGAAGAAACGGTGTTGGATTTAAAACTTGTTTCATTGAGTGAAAAAGTGCGGCTAACCGTTATCCCGACACCTGATGATGCAGAAGTATTCTTAAACGGAGAGGCCGTTCTTACCGCCTTGTTTGCCCTTAATGAAGAAGTGCGCTACAGCGTGTGCAAAGACGGATATCAGAGCCAAAGCGGTGTGCTGTTTTTGACCGAAGATCAGGTGCTTAAAATTACACTGGAAAAAGAGGAAGAAAAGAACGCTAATTTTGGCGATTGGGGCGAGCCGCTGGGCTTTGTGGCCTGTACGGCCGTGGGGCGTGTGGACGAGAGTTTGAAATGTTTTTGTTTACGCTTTACCAACGGTTATTTACCGGTGTTGTTCAGCTCTGCTTTGACGGCCCCGAGCGGTACGATTTCCGCATTGGATGAGACACTTTTTACGGCCTCTTTGCGGGAGGGATATGATGCGGTTTGCTATAAAAACAGTCGCTATGTTTTGAGCAAAATTTCCCGTGAAAACGATACGATTTGTTATCGGGATTTGGACGGGAATCTGGTGGGTGGTTTTACCTCGCTGGAGTTTATGGTGTGCGGCTGGCAACTTGATGAGCAGGGACGCTATGCAACCGTTTATGACAGTTATAGCGGTGTGGCCGATACAACAGGGTTTAAGGTGTATAAAAATGCTTCTTTAGTGTGGGAGCTGAAAGGGAGAAAAAATGTCTAATACGAGGAGTTTTCTGTTTCCGTTTGTGTGCAGTTATAAAACGGCGTATGTGGTGGAATTCAGCCACTTGAAAATCAGATTGTTTACACAGCATCAGCCCTTAAAACAGGGAACGAAAGTTTTTGAAATGGAGAGCCCGTACAGCTATGCCGATTTGTGGGACGAAGAAGAATTGTGTGCGAAAATTCAGACAATACAACATTCTGACGTGATGTATGTTTTTAGTGAAAATCATCCGATTATGGTGTTGAAAAGGTATAGCGTTGATGACTGGCGGTTGGAGGAGTTGGAGCTTCTGAACGGGCCGTTTTTAGCCATGAATACCGAGGCGACAATGATTGCTTCCGACGAGGTGAGCGGAGAGGTTACGTTGACGGCAAGTGCGGCGGTGTTTCAGGCAACTGACGTGGGGCGGTTAATCCGACTGCGGAGTTATGATGAATCTGCCGTGCCGTGGTCTGCCGGGTTGACGGTGACCAAGGGAAATATCTATCGTTCGGATAACAAGTATTATGAAGCTTTGAACGGCGGAACAACCGGAACGGTGAAACCGGTGCATTCGGAAGGGGTGCGGTCTGACGGCGGCGTGCGTTGGCAATATCGACATGACGGATCCGGTATCGCCAAAATTACGGCGGTTAGTGATGAAAAACATGCGACGGCGACGGTTTCTTCCCGCTTGCCGGACGGTATCAAAGAAGGAACGGTTTATTGGGAGCTGGGACTGGTGCACAGTGGGGGAAAATATCCACGGGCAGGTGCATTTTTCCGCAATCGCTTTGCCTTTTTGATCAATACGGATAACGGACCGCAGGTTTGTCTTTCTTACAGTGGGGATTTTAATAATTTTCAGGATCTGGAATTTAGTGAAACAACGGCGGAAACGGCGATCACCGTGCCGGTGTTGAGTACGGAATATAATGAGGGAAAGTGGCTTTATGCCGGGGATGTTCTCTTTGTGGGGACAGGGGCGGCAGAGTTTTATATTGACGCTATGTCCGGGGCTTCGGCCTTGGCGGCGGATAATGTGAAAATCTCTCAAATCTCGCATGTGGGGAGCAAGGCTGTTCCACCGGTCGGTGTGGGCGGGCATGTCTTTTTTGCCGATCGCTACGGTTTGTCGCTCCGTGATTTGACGTACAATTATTACAACGAAGGATACGATAACTTGGATATCTCTTTGTTTGGAAAACATTTGTTTAATTCTCGGATTGTGGCGATGGCGTATCAGGAAGTGCCGGATAAGATTTTGTGGTGCGTGTGCGGGAACGGTGTGCTGGCGGCTTTGACTTTTTCTGCCGAGCAGGAAGTGGCGGCTCTCTCACGGCATGATGTTTCCGGTATGGTGGAGAGTTTGGCGATTATCCCGAATCTGACGGATTGTCTGGACGAGGTGTGGCTGAGTGTGAAACGGACAATTAACGGGGAAAGCGTGCGGACGGAAGAGTGGTTGGAAAACGGTGTGCCGCTGACGTTGGCTCAGGAAATTACCCGAGAGGAAAGTTGGAGCAAAAGGGATCTCCTTGAAGCGGATTATTTTTTGCAAAACAGTCGGTATTTGGATGCGGCCGTTTTGTTTGAAAATGAGGCCGGAGTGGATGAGTTGGAGGGGCTTTCTCATCTGGAGGGAGAGACGGTTTCCGTGTTTGCAGACGGGGCAGAATTGGGGGAGTTTGTTGTGCAGGACGGGAAAATCAGCTTGCCGAGAAAATACGCTTCCGTTTTGGTGGGGCTGGCGGTTAAGAGCCAATACATTTGCCAAAACGTTTTCAGCCAGAGTGAAGTGGGGTTTGATCTGGCAGAAAAACAGCGCGTGCATCATCTGGGGTTGATGTTATATCATTCCGGTGGTGGACGTGTCGGGCAAGAGGGGAAGAATTTGGCTATGCTGCTTTATCGGGCGGCAGACGGCATTATCGGAACACCGCAACCGTTGTTTAGCGGTATTAAAGAAACGTTGTTTCAGGCTAATACCGAAAATGCAGACAAGACCGACGTGTTGATTGAAAATACTTCAGCGCTGCCGATGAATATTCTGGCCCTGATGTTGGAGTGCGACTGATGAATATAATCAGGGCGTATCGGGCCGGGGATACGGAGAAGATTTCCGTACAGAAGGCGCAACGGGAGGAGTATGAACAGGCCGGTTCAGGATTTGCAAAATTACCGTATGCACGGGTGCTGAGTGATGAAAAGGGGCACATCTTTGCTATATGGGGATACCGTTTGGAGAGAGAGGGTGAGGCCCAAGGCTTTGCCCTGTTATCTGCGGTTATCGGGCGAAGATTGCTCCCTCTCATACGGCAGCTACGGGGAGAAATTCCGCAACTGATGAAAGCGGAAAACGTGCGACGGCTGATGATTACGGTGCGGGCGGATTTTGCCCAAGGGGAGCGTATGGCAAGGCTTTTGAACTTCTATCCGGTGCGGAAAATGCCGCACTATTTTCTTAACTATGATTATCAACTCTTTGAAAGGATTTAAAAATGATAACACCAACAATGGCGTTGGCCGGAATAAACTTTGCTTCTGAATTTTTGCAGGGATTAAAAGCAGCGGAAGCATCCAAACAATATGCAACACAATATGCCAATCAGGCGGCTGTGGCCAGGCAAAATGCGGCGACGGTACGGCAAAACGGGGCTATAAATGAAGACACTATGCGCTCTTCTCAACGGGCAGAAGTGGCAGAACAGAGAGCGGCTGCCGGTGAGGCCGGTATGGCGGAAAGCCCGACGACGGCTCTGGCTGTGGCGACGACGGCGGCAAAGTCTGAACAGAATATTTTGAATGAGCGCTATAAGGTTGAAAATGAGGCGGAAAATTATTTGTATCAGGCACGGGTGGCAGACGAAAATGCCCGCGTACAACGGAAGAAAGCCCGCAATCTCTTTACCAACAGTGTGATTAGCGGTATCGGGAATGCGTTTAGTTTGATGTGAAAACGGGAGGAAAGTATGGTCGAAAATTGGGAAACAACGGCACAACAAGGGACTGATGCGGAATTGCTGTATCTGAAAGCGCAAGCGTTGGTGAAGGGATATTGTGCCGGATTGGAAAATACCGATGACGAAGATGATTTTGATGCCATGGTAAAACAGACAGAGGCGGATTTTCCGGAACATTTTGTAAAGGGAAAAGAACAACGCTTTTGGCAGGCTCACGGGGGTGAGTTGCTTCGGATGTTTCGGGAAGAAGTGGCAGAACTCAAAAAAATCAAAGAGGTGGAATTCGGGCGGAACAGCTTAAACGGACTGTTGGCTTCTATGCAGAATGCCGTGGCGTATAATCCCCCGAAGAAGGCGGTTGCGTTGCTGGAAAAAGGGGTGAAAGCCATTGCGGAAACGCCGTTTTTGGAGAAAAAAGAACGGGGAGAGTATCGTGCCGGTTTTTTGCAGACGGGGATTTTGACAATGGCTCTCTCGCATCCGGATGAGGCTGTCAAAGAGGCTGAACGCTATTTCGGGGCGGAGAGTGAAGCTCTGGTGCAACGTATTCGGCAAGCGGAGGCTTTGCAACACCAAGAAAATGAAGCGCAAAAGCAAGCTGAAGAAAGACAAGCACGCCTTGAAAAGTTGGTACAGGCGGTTGCGGCATGGCAGGAAAAAGAGAAAGGTGGTTTGCCGTTGGCCGTGTTTTATGTGCTGAATGAAAATCTGGGGCGTGTCTTGACAGAAGAAAACACTGTCGCTTATCCGCTGGTTGAGGTGTGTCGGGTGGCACAAAAGCTTCACCAAGGTGAGAGCTTAACGGCAGAAGAAATTGAAAAAACGGAAAATATGCTGATCAGGGCGTATCGGCAGAAAAAACTTTTCCGGCATGAAGTGTTTGCGTTGCAGAATCTGTTTCTTACGGCCGTGACGCAATCTCAGGAGGCTGAAAAGCTTTATGATGATAAAGTGGAACGGTTGGCTGATAAGGCCCTCATGGAAGATGTGGTGCTTACGGAAAAATCTTCATCGGAGCAGTGGTGTTTTATGGAGGGAAAAGCTAAAATTGTGTTATTGGCGGAACTGCTTTATTACACACTGAAAGCGGATGTGCAAAATGCCGAAGAGGCGTTAGCACAGGTGAAGAAAGTGCTTGGTCTGGTGCCGGCAAAAGGGGGAACTTTGACCTTTGCAGAAGCGGCGTATTTGTTGAAAAAGCATTACAGCGGGAGCAACACGGCGGCGCTTTGGCATGATTTTTATAAGCAACTTCCGACGGCAGAAGATAAAAGGGCTTTGATGCAACAAATTGCTGAACGGGCGGAAATGTTGGAAAAAAGTCAAAATTTTGCGGAATAAATGACGTATGCACTTGCAATATCCTTGGAGCGGTTTTATACTCTGCTTAAATTGTTTTTTACGGAGCAGACTGATGGAAAATGTTGAGGTAAAAAGAGCAAGAGCTTGGGGTAGGGTAAAACTGCTCCTGGGAATGTTGGTGCTATGTGTCGGGTTTATGGCGGCTAAGGAGTATGAAATCTATACTAAGCCGACGGCCGTGGCGCAGGTGGTGTACCAGTATGTCGGGCCGGTGGTTAAACCGCAAGAACCTGCCTTAAAGCCGGTGATCCGTCAGGAAAACGGGGTGACGAAAATTGATCTTACTGCGGCAATGGATAATTTTTTGGCCTATACGCAAAAGGTGAAACAGAATTTGGAAGAGTTGGTGCCGCCGGCTTCCGCTTTGGGAAATATTATTCAAGTGTCGCAACCGGAGAGTGTGACTACAGAAGAAACAGCGACGACCTCCACAAATGAGGCTGAACCTAAAGCCGGGCAAATGCCGGTAGAAAAGGCACAACCACAGGCTAAAGTGGAGGAAATTTCGGTTAAAATTGATGATAACGGAATTGAAATCAGAACGCCGGACGGAGCAGGGCTGAGCGTGACAGCAAACGGTGTTGAAACGCCACAGGCAGATGATGAATCGGCAAAGGCAACGCAAGAGAATATCCAAGCACTTGAAAATAAGTTTAAAAAACTTGAACAAGCAGAGCAGGAAGCCGAAGATACCGGGGCGGTGAACCTGATGCAGGGCTTGGTGCAAGCGCCATCCGAAAATAATTAATCCCTTGTTTTGGGCGCGAATTTTCAAAATTTTGCGAAAAAAACGAAAAAAATAGAAAAGAAGTGTTGACTTATTATTTTTTTATCTTTATAAGAGCTTTTGTTCTAGTGACGGTCCCATCGTCTAATGGTTAGGACATCGCCCTTTCACGGCGGTAATATGGGTTCAAATCCCGTTGGGATCACCAATAGTGAGCGCTTTCTTTAAAATGTTAAGAAGAGAGCGCTTTTTTTAATGGGAAAATTTTGTGATTGAGCTCGC
>CAYPIZ010000056.1:0-7354 GCA_964410935.1 uncultured Acetobacter sp.
GCACCACGATTTTTGAATAATATTTGTCGCTTGGATTATGTTAAGAAAAACAAAGATCAGGCGCAAGCAATCATTGATTTTTATCGGCAAGCTACTCCTGCGGAATTGGCAAAGGCTGTGCCTTGTGATTGTCCGCACACATTTATTAAAAAAAATAAACAGATATTTGGCACTTTGGCCAAGCGACAAATGCAAAAATATCAAGCTTATTTGGATAAACAGACTATATCGGGCGAAAGAATTGCCATTGTGGATACGATTACCGGTGATTTTTCTTCGCAAAAATTTTTGCAAGCTTCTTTACAGCAAGAAATTTTGGGAATTTATTGGGGGGTTTGCAAAAGTGAAAGTGAGGCAAAGTATACACACGCCTCTTGGGTTGGGACGCATACGGCAAGTGATATTTTACCGAAAAGTCAATTTTTTACTTCTAATTGGAATTTTGTGGAGTTTCTGATTACCAGTCCGGAACATCCGATTAAGTGCGTTGATGACGAAGGAAAACCGGTTTATGCCAAAGAAGAAAACAAGTATGAACTCCGTAGGGCGGAATTATATCCGTATATTGTGAACGGGGCATTGGATTTTACCGGCGATATTGCAAACTTTTTCGGAGGACATGATATTTATTTGTCAGCGCAAGATATTATCGGTTGGTTGGAGCATTTTATCCAAAATCCGCTTAAAGCTGATTTGAAAGAAATGGCGCAAATTAGAGTTGGTGAAGATCCGGCACACAAGGTGATGATGCCGCTCTTTTGTGCAGATATCGGCCTTATTGATTGTATCAAACACCCTTCTCAAAGTCGTAAACTTTTGCAAAAGACTGCTTGGCTGACAAATACGCAGCGCTTTTTACTCTGTTTGTCTAAGCCTTTTAGCCTTCGTAGTAGAGGGATAAAGCGTGTTACTTTGAGTATTTTCCCATATTTGAATAAGCCGTTTTTTAACCTAACGATTCATTTTAGTGACACATGGTATTACAAATTTTTGATAGGAAAAAATATATGAAAAATACAAAGCTACTTTTAGACACGATAAAAAAACAGATTGATTGCGCACAAGTCATTTCGTTTGATATTTTTGACACATTATTAGTTCGGCCTTATGTGCGCCCGATTGACGTATTTGCGCATATAGAAAAAGCGCTCAACAAGTCTGGATTTACGGCAGAAAGGCGAGATGCCGAGCGCCGTGCTCGCTTGCGTCATCCAGAGCTTGAAGACATCACCATTGAGATGATCTATGATGAAATTGACGATGAGTATAAAGATTTAAAACAAAAAGAAATGGATTGGGAAGCAATGGTTTTGCGTGCCAATCCGGAGCTGAAACAAGTTTATGACTACGCCGTTGCCAAAGGCAAAAGAATCATTATAACCTCGGATATGTATTTACCGGCGGAGTTTCTAGCAAAAGTATTGCGTAAAAACGGTTATGGCGGCTGGGAGAAGCTGTATGTTTCCGGTGATGTTCAAAAATGCAAAGGAAGTGGTAGTCTCTTTTCATGGCTTTTGCAAGATGTCGGCGTTAAAGCAGACAAGGTATTGCATATCGGTGATAGCAAGACTTGTGATTATGATGTTCCTCAACGGCTTGGCGTACAACCAGTTCGCTATATATCTTTGATGGAACAGTTTAAGTCATGCGATATTAGAAATAAGGCGCTGTTAAAACAGCTGCCTAACCGTCTGGACGTTTCCATTTTGATGGGTGTTTTGGCTTATCGTTGGATGGAGAAAAAAGTTAAGCCTCAACAAACAAGTTATTGGTTTGAATTAGGTCATAATTATGCAGGGCCTTTGTCTTATGGTTATACGCGTTTTCTTGAACAGCAGGCCGCTAATCAGTTAATAGATCATTTGCTTTTTGTGGCAAGAGACGGCTATACCCTACAAAAGGTCTTTAAGGTTTTTAATACAACTCTCAAAAATGACTATGTGTATGCAAATGGCGCTTTACGTCGCATCACAAGTCTGGAGTGCAAACAGAACAGTGTGTTCGGCAAATATATAGTCGATTATTATGCTTCTTTGTCTCCTGAGATTATGACTGAGGTTGAACAAGCCGTCTTGCGAACACCTGAGGATTATGAAACTTTTATCAGTAATAATTATCCTTTGTTTGAACCGCAGCACCAGCAATTCCGCAACAATTACAAAAACTATCTTGGTAACATTATAAGTCAAAAAGAAAAACTATTGGTTGTGGACACTATGGCCAGGACTTTTGCTTCGTTGGCTCTCATTTCGGATTTTGTTGGTGAACCTGTTTTAGGTGCGTACTTTACCTTCATAAAAGAGCCTTTTTCTAAGAATTTTCAATTTTGCTCTTATGCACAAACAGTTTATGGAGATAATACCGTTTTTGAAAAAAAGAATATCAATCTTTTTACCAAAAATTGGGATTTTATGGAGTTTTTGTTGTCTTCTCCGGAACAGCCTATAAAACAAATAGATGAAAACGGACATCCTGTTTATGAAGATACGGATAATGAATATAAGCTACGTCGTGCCGAAATTTATCCGCTGATCTCGGAGGGAGCTGTCACGTTTGCCAAAGAAATACAGTCTTGGTTCAAAGGGTATGATATCTTTTTGCAATTTGATACCATTATCCAATGGATCAATATCTTTATGGATGTGCCGACAGCCGAGGGCATTAAAGCAATGTCTCAAATTCGTTTTTTTCACGGCGTTGGTGATGATCGTTGTGATCCATTGTTTGCAATGAAACTTCCGTTCAAGCAGATTATTTTGCATCCGGTAGATTCGTTTAAAAAAGTTAAATCTCTAAAGTGGAAGAACACTTTGCAATGTTTTGTCTGCTATGGTATTTATTGCAAAATTCAGCGTGTCGATGAGACGGTAACGAAGTTATTCGGATGTCCTATTTCTTCTAAAATTACCAAGGATAACAAAGTGAAAAAGAAAAAACTGTTCGGTTTATGGAAAGTTGTCAAAAATTATAATACCAACAAAAAGGCTTACTATCTGTTTGGTGTCAGAATCTTAAGATGCAGAATGACCAAAGGCACGGCAAATTCCGAATTGTCTGAGGCTGTCATCAGAAGAATTGTTGATCGAACTTCATTAAATGTTCAGAGATCCCTCACTATTGCTTTTTTGCATCAAAAAACTTTCGGTGAGTTTCGCAATTGCAACTGTGGTAAAAAGGTTGTTTTGGTAGGGTGCGGCCCGAGCGTCAATCAGTTTGTTCCCATTCAAGATGCGAAATATATTGGTTTAAATCGGGCGTTCTTATACGATAAAGTTCACTTCAACTATTTGCTTACAATAGATAAACATGGTCTGGATGTCGGCAATGAAAATTATTGGCCAGGGTTCTTGGATTACGACTGTGTTAAATTTGTGGGTGATCAAAATTTGGGACGAGATTTTCAGATTCCGCAGCCTTATATGTATGCAGATTCCAGAGTACGTCGTTATAAAACGTCTGCCAATCATCTGCCAGGGGCGTTTGTCGTTGATCTTGATACAGAAGCGCTTGCAAATTCGACAAGTTGTTCATTACAGGGGGCTCAGTTTGCATTGTTTACCAATCCCAAGCAACTGTATATCGTCGGTATTGATTGTACGGTAAGCAGCTTATCTCATTTTATCGGTAGTGCATATGATACAAGAGCCCGCAATGAAAGCGCTGCATATTGTGACGCATCGCAAATTGCCGCTTGGAAAAGATTGAAAATCTTTGTTGAAACTTATTATCCGGACACCGAGATTATTTCTGTTAATCCGGTTGGCTTAAAAGGAATTTTTCATGATGTTTATACCAGACCATATCTGGAAGAGCACCCTGAGATTGACGCTACAAAAGTCGAAATTTTAGAAGAAAATCCTCAAGGCAATGCCCAAGAAATTTAAAAAGCAAGAAAGGAAAATAAAATGAAAGTTACTGCTTTTATTCCCATGAAATTAAATAATGAAAGGACACCTGGAAAGAATACAAAGCCCTTTAGCGATGGAACACCACTGTGTCATTTTGTACAGAAAGCGTTGCTACAAGTTCCTGAGGTGGACGAGATAGTAGCTTTTTGCAGTGATGAAAGAATTAAGGACTATCTTTTGCCAGGGGTGAAATTTTTGAAAAGACCAACCAGTTTGGATACCAAAGAAACCTTGTGTGGCGATATTATTCGCACCTTTTTGGAAATGCATAAGGCCGATATATATGTCATGTCGCATGCAACATCTCCTTTTATTAAGCCGGAAAGATTTTCGCAGTGTATCAATGCCGTAAAATCGCATCAGTATGATTCGGCTTTTGCTTGCAAAAAACTTTCCAATTTTATTTGGTATCAGGGAAAACCCTTAAACTTTAGACTGGATAAAGCACCCCGTACTCAAGATATGGAAGCTGCTTACTGTGAGCTTTCTACACCTTATGTTTTTACACCACATGTATTTGAAACCTATCATG
The DNA here is from genome assembly GCA_964410935.1 of uncultured Acetobacter sp. Classification (GTDB taxonomy): domain Bacteria; phylum Pseudomonadota; class Alphaproteobacteria; order RF32; family CAG-239; genus CAG-267. Next base: position 4,441 of record CAYPIZ010000056.1, read on the forward strand.
GTAGAAGTGGCGAAAATCCGTTTATGTGTGAATGTAGCGAAATTGAAAGTATTGATGTTGATTATCCTGAAGATTTTGCTTTGGCTGACATGGTTTATACGCATTTATTAAAAGAGAATAATCATGATTAAAGTTTTAGATTGTACATTACGCGACGGTGGACATGTTATAGGGTGCAATTTTGGTAATAAGACAATCCACGGCATCGTTGAATCTTTGGAAAAAAGTCGGTGTGATATCATAGAACTGGGGTTCTTAATGGATAAGGAATATCATCCGGATTACTCAATTTTTAACAACATTGAACAGGCCAAACAATTTGTTATTCCTTCCAAAAACAGTGAATACTCTTTGATGATGCAGGAAGATCAATATAATCCTGCCTCATTGGAAGATTGTGATGGCACTATTCAAAATATTCGGGTCTCTTTTCATACCTATGATAAAAAAGAAGGATTGGAACGTGCTAAAATAGTGAAAGATAAAGGATTTAAGCTTCATATTAATCCAATCAATTTTACAGGATATTCACGGGAAGATATGCTGGATATGATTGAAAAAGTAAACGCACTGCAACCGAGTACTTTTTCTGTTGTCGATACTTTTGGTTCATTGCTCTATCCTCAACTCAATGAAATAAGTGATATACTTGAGAAATATTTGGATAAAAATATTTCTGTGGCCTTGCATTTACACGAGAATTTAGCTTCATCGTTTGTTTTGGCACAACATTTTATTTATATGAACCAGAATAAGAGAAACATCTCGGTTGATGCCAGCATAGACGGTATGGGAAAAATTCCGGGAAATCTGCCGATTGAGCTGATTATGGATTATGCTAATAAATATCTCAACAAAAATTATAATCCGTGTGCGTTGGCTAACGTGAATGTCAAATATATTGCGCCCATTAAAGAAAAGTCTCGTTGGGGGTATGATTTGCCGTTTGCAATAGCGGCACAAAGAAATGCGCATCGCTCGTATGCTGCGTTTGCACTGGATAATAATTTGTCCTTAGATGAAGTTTATAGGTATTTATACTCCTTGGCAGATGACAAGAAATCTATTTACAAATTAGAGTATGCCAAAGAAATGCTTGTCAAATTGCAGGATGTGGCATAATGCACTATGATTTGATTATTTGGGATATTGACGGAACATTACTTGACACTCATCAGGGAGTTGCCAGTGCGTTGACTTTTGCCCTGCAACAATACGGCATTTCTAAAAGCCAAGCAGAAATTTTAGAAATGGTTCATGCACCCAAAGTGAAAGATGCTTTCATCAATATTGCCAAATTGGATGAAAATGAAACAAAACATGCAACGGATTTGTTTCGGCAGCAATATTTGGAGCACGATCTGTTTAAGGCCGTTCCGTATGACGGAATTATGGATGTGCTTGAAAATTGCCGCCTTCATGGTGCGAAGCAGGCCATTGCGACCAACAAACGTCAGGATTGCGCCACGCAGATATGCCACCATTTTAATCTGGATAAATTTTGTAATCCGATTTGCGGTGGTGATCGCTATAACAGTCTTTCTAAAGCCGATTTGATTAAGCAGTGTTTGGCAGCACACCACATCGCAACGGCACAATCAGTCGTTATGATTGGCGATATGACCAGTGATAAAAATGCTGCCGAGCAGGTTGGTATAGATTTTATCGGGGTGAATTATGGTTTCGGTTTTCGCAATGTTGCCGGCTATGCCGATACTCCGTACGAAATTTTAAAATTTTTGAGTTTGGAATAAGATGTTTGATTTAACACAAAATTGTTCCCCATTGGGAACTTTACAGCCGTCAGCCACTTTGGCCATCTCGGCAAAAGCAAAACAAATGAAAGCAGACGGGGTAAATGTTTGCTCCATGACGGCCGGTGAGCCTGATTTTGACACACCTCTTGCAATTAAAGAGGCCTGTATTCAGGCAATTAACGAAGGAAAGGTTCGGTATTTGGCATCTTCCGGATTACCCGAATTAAAGACGGAAATCGTCAAAAAGTTTGCAACTAACGGGATTTTAACCAAGCCCGAAAATGTTGTCATTTCCACCGGCGCCAAGTTTGCGCTTTTCCAAGCCATAACCTGTTTGTGTGGCGTTGGTGACGAGGTGATTTTGTTTGCACCTTATTGGTTATCTTATGCCGAAATGATTAAGGCTGCCGGGGCAACGCCGGTTTTGGTGCATACCAAATCCGAAAACAATTATGCGCCGCAGTATGCAGATTTGTTGCAGGCTATCACGCCCAAAACAAAGTTGATTATTGTCAATTCGCCCAACAATCCGACAGGTGCCGTTTATTCCGGAGAAACTTTGGAGATGATTGCAGAAATAGCGGTCAAACACAACATTATGGTGCTTTCTGATGAAATTTACGAAAAACTGATATATGATACCGCGTACAAGCACATCAGTATCGCTTCACTTAATCCGCAAATTGCCGAGCTGACAATTACGGTCAACGGATTTTCCAAGGCTTATGCTATGACCGGCTGGCGTTTGGGCTATCTGACGGCGCCTGTTTGGTTGGTGAAACGGATTGCCGCTTTGCAAAGCCATGCAACCAGTAATGCCACGTCTTTTGTGCAATATGCGGGTGTGGCTGCACTGCAAGGAGCTGCCGACAATGATGTTAAGAAAATGCTTGCGGCATTTGCCGAGCGAAGAAACCTCATCTGCAAATTGCTAAAAGAGGTACCGAATTTGCAGTTTTATGAACCGGCCGGTGCTTTTTATGTTTTGTGTGATGTATCGGCAACCGGCTTATCGGGTGAAGCGTTTGCCGCTCAAGTTTTGGAACGGGAAAAGTTGGCAGTCATTCCTTGTACGGCTTTTGGCGCACCGAATTGCATCCGCCTAAGCTATGCTTGTTCCAACGACAATATCATTGAAGCCGTAAAGAGATTAAAGA
>CAYPIZ010000057.1:0-7098 GCA_964410935.1 uncultured Acetobacter sp.
CCCCAAGAAGCATGTCTCTCCAAAGCAAATAAGAACTGTTCACGTGTTTTCCCGTTTAAAAGGCTATCCGGGATATTTTTATACATCTTTTCAAATGTAGCACGTTCTCCTGGCCAATAGTCTTGCAATCTATCCCACTGAGCCTTAGTGATCTTCATATTTTCATTCCATTCAGTAGGAACGGTGATTTCCTTCTGAACCTGAATTTCTTGAACATTTTGAGATTTGGAAGATACATCCGTAACATATTCGGTCTTAGCTTTCGCTTGATCTGAATCTTGACGTTGGGAATTGCTTGTGCAACCAACGTTCGGCATTACCATTGCTACAATCATACCTGCAATAGCAGAGTTTCTTACTGCGGTTTTAGCTTTGTTAACATAAGCCGCAACTTTTGTCTTACCAAATTTCTTCAATCTGCTGATCAGACGACTAACTTTATTTTCTGAACGTAAGAAAACTTTCTTAACGGCGTTTTCGGTAACATGCATTCTCTTTTTGAAATTGAAAGCATCTTTAATGTTCTCTTTACCGCCGGTGGTGGAGTTAGCACGAGCCTGTCCTAAAGTATGCAAAAATGCATTCTTTATTCTACCAACAAGATAACTATGCTTTTTAGCCGTCTCTACTTTGGCGTATTCGTCATTTTCTACATCATTCGCAAGAACATCATTTTGTGCTGCTGCAAACAAGGTGTCTACATCAGCTTCATTATTCGCCTCTAGCGGAGAATTTTGAACAGCTTCTTGAACTTCGGAATCTTCACAAACCTCTTTCTTTAAACTGTCAGCATTCTGGGTGTATTCTTCGCAAATATTTTTTGCATTACCATAAGCGATATCTTCAGCCACTCTCAAATCATCATTTGAAGCAGCTGCAAAAGAAACATGACGATCTTCCAATGCTAACAGGGCTTTTGCAAACGCAGGATCATCAGCCATAACCATTTCTAAGGCACGTTTAAAAACATTTTTGCTGATCGTATTTGTGTATCCACCAACGATATTATATGCATCACTCAACGACATTTCCTTAACGGTTCTGCGTTGAGATGAGTTTTGTTTTGCGATGCGATTAAATTCTTTCATCGCAGCTTTTCTGTCCATATTTGCATCAGATCTCTTAGACACGGTATTTCTCCTAAAATGCTTTAATTTAAAAGGACTATAAACTATTTTTTTCTTAATTTCAATAGTTTTTTTGTCAATTTTAAAATTTTTTTTTAAAAAATTGTCAAAAGTGAATAAATCCTTAAAAAGAAGTTGATAATTTGAGCTGATTGCTTTATAAGGGCGACAATGTTATACCATTATAAAGAGGCTGAAATGCGTGTAGATTTGTTTGATTTTGAATTAGATAGAGAATTAATTGCTAAAGAACCGGTTCATCCCAGGGATGCATCCAGGCTTCTAGATCTCTCGGAAGAAGACAAAATCACCGATCGGCATTTTTATGATTTACCTGATATCTTACAAACAGGAGATGTTCTTGTTTTTAATAATACCAAGGTTATTCCGGCTAGACTTTATGGTAAACGCGGTGAAGCTGAGGTGGAGGTTACATTGTATCATCCGGAAACAGGGGTGACGTGGTGGTCTTTTATAAAAAACGCTAAACGTCTTCATCCTGACGATGTGATAACGTTTTACACCGCAGAGGTGAGCGTTGATATCTCTGATTTTAAGGCAAAGGTACTGGAAAAACACGGTGAGGACGGGGTCCTCTTAGAGTTTTTATGTGATGTAGGAAAACTCTCTTCTTATTTGGAAAAGTATGGGCTTATGCCTCTTCCGCCCTATATTAAACGGGAAAAACCTCAAACAGGCCTCTGGAATAAATATAATGATAAAGAAAACTATCAAACAGTCTATGCTAAGTATGAGGGAGCGGTCGCAGCCCCAACGGCCGGGTTGCATTTTACGGAAAATGTACTGCAAAAATTGGCGGATAAAGGAATTGAAAAGGTCTTCTTAACCTTACATGTTGGGGCAGGGACATTCTTGCCTGTGAAAACGGAAGATACGAAAGACCATAAAATGCATGCAGAATACGGGATTATTACACCGGAAGCCTGTGAATTAATCAATCGGGCAAAAAAAGAGGGACGCAGAATCATTGCAGTCGGGACAACCTCTGTTCGTCTTTTGGAAAGTGCGGCTGATGAACAAGGTATTTTGCATCCGTTTAACGGTGAGACAGCTATATTCATAACCCCGGGATACAAATTCAAAATGATAGATTACATCATCACAAATTTCCACTTGCCAAAGTCTACACTGTTTATGTTAATTTGTGCTATAGCCGGAACAGAAAGAATGAAACAGGCCTATGCACATGCCATTAAAGAAAAATATCGTTTTTATTCATATGGAGACAGTTCTATCTTAAAATGCGTAAATAAAATTTAACTATTTTTTGTTAAACTTGCCCAAAATGTATGAACAAGGGGTGAGACGTGTTAAACTTAGGGCTAAAAACCGAAAAAATCTTTTTATATAGCCAAAAATCATTTATCTCATTGTTGATTATGGGATATTTTATTGTATATTTTTGTTCTATTTCCAATATGCCGGATGAAACATGTCGCTTAATCCATGTATGGTTTATGTTTGTAGCTCTTGGAACATGGCTGCTTTCCGGATACTTTAGAATTTTCGGTATACAAATCCCATTGGCAATCGTGTGGGCAAGTTATCTCATAATCAATAATATGCGCTATATCTATGGGGAAGACTATATCTTTTCTGCCGGATATAATATCTGGACGATTCTCGCTTTGCCAAATTTATTGCTGGCGCACCTCTTGTTCTATAAAAGAAAAAAACATCCGCATTGGAGTTTCTATTATATTTTCTTGCTGGCTCAAACAGCTGTTATTGAAAATTTACAAAATCAGAAATTTGATGCCGATTCGTATTACTTTTATAAGCATATCGGAATGATGAACTATCCGGGGTTTGCTTTGGGGGTAATTTGTTTAAGCGTGTTGTTAATCCGCTATATCGGTAAAGGAAGAATCTTGGATGCATCGTCTTTTGCAACATCAGGATTGGTTTTTACGGGAATTTATCTGTCTGAAGATCTCTCTGCTTTTGGATTGTTCTTCCTGGCCGCAGCGTTGGTTGAGTGCTTTTCTGCTCTATACTATATATATTATACGCGAAACAAAGACGAGAATCTTAGCATCTCTAATTATTGGGCCTATCTTAGTGAGGCGGAAAAGAAATATCCGTTAAAATATAGTATTTCCTTGCTCTATGTGGATGAATACGGGAGACTGCGTAAACGCTTCGGTTCACAACGCATGATTGAACTCAAGAAAATGTTTATAACCAGAATTAAACAAGTTCATCCGAGTGTTAAAGTTTACAATTATAAGGACGATTCTTTAATACTTGCGTTCATGAATATGAATGCAACGGAGTGTTTTGAACAGGCAGAAGATATTAAGCGGGCTTTGGCTAAATCTATTTTCGTTTTTAATGAAAATAATCATCTCCAGTTAACTGTTTCACAAAGTGTTAGCGAAAAGAAGCGAAGCGATGCAGATGCTAGAGCAGTATTGCAACGTGCAGAAGAAAGCCTACAAGCTGCTTGCAAATTTACGCACAATATCACTGTGAAAGCTTAATTTTTGGAGAGCTTAACGGCCCTGTGCAAAATATAAAGTCCTAAACATAAAAAGGGAATCGATAAAATTTGCCCCAGAGTGACGCCGTTAAATAGAAAACCGATTTGAGGATCAGGTTCTCTGAAAAATTCCATGCAGATACGAGATGAAGCATAAATTATCAAAAAACAGGCAGAAATAATCCCTGTGTGCTCACGGACATATTGGTGACGCCACAAAGTATTGAGAATAACAAACATGACTATACCCTCAGCAAAAGCCTCATAAAGCTGTGAAGGATGACGTGGAAGAAAGCCACCCGTCGGAAATTTGACCGCCCAAGGAACAGTGGTTACTCGCCCCCAAAGCTCTCCATTAACAAAATTTGCTAATCTGCCCAAGAAAATGCCGATAGGAACGTACAGTGCAACAATGTCAGTAATCTTTAGAAAAGGAAATTTGTATTTGTGGGCAAAATAAAATAAACCAAGGATAACCCCGATAATCCCGCCATGGAAGGACATACCTCCATGCCATACGGCTATAATTTCGGACGGATGATGCCAAAAGTAGCCGTCCCCGTAACAGACAATATAGCCGATTCTCCCTCCAAGTATGATACCTAAAGTTGTACAGAATACCAAATCATCCAATTGTTCTGAGGAAATACCTAAGTTGTAACGATCGATATTCTTTTTTGTTAAAAACCAAGCAGAAATAATGCCAACCAAATAAGCCATGGCATACCAACGCAAAGAAAAAGGCCCAATAGAAAACATCACAGGAGAAATATCGGGAAAATCAATGTACATAACGATAAAAGTACCTTCATTCAAAATCAAACAACAAATTAAATTTATCTTAATAAAAAAATATAATCCACATAAAAAAATATTTTTTTATTCAAGTTTATATTAACTGTATGAAAACAGCTGATTTATTTTTTAGAAAAGAGTAAATGAAAAGTTAAATAAGTGGAAAAGTTTATATTCTGATTGTGTTACGTAAAACAGTGAGGCAAAAATAGGCAAAGAGATGTTTTAAACAAAGGATAGAAGCAATGAATGTTGCACTGGAGCAGAATTTATATAATCCGTTGGATACAATAGAACTCATCCTAAATAGGGATAATATATTGTTTGATCGTCGTGGAGACAACGAATTGGTGGCTGAAGTTCTCGGAAAATGGGATAATATGCTGATTTTTTTTGCTTTTGAAGAACATTTACGTTGTTTGCATATTTCTTGCCTATTAAATATAGAAACTTCAGCAGTTGATAGAAGTAAAATGTTTGAATTACTGGCATTGTTAAATGAAAATCTCTGGTTAGGACATTTTTCCTACTGGAGTGAACAGAAAATGCCAATATATAAGCATTCGCTCATTTTACAGGATGAGGAAGAATTGTTCTTGGATAAAGTAAGTAAAATTATAGAGCTGTCAATCATGGAATGTGAACGAGTTTATCCTATCTTTAATGCTGTTATGAGACAGGGTGTTTCCCCAGCACAGGCTTTATATGCCGGTTCATTGATAATGTAGTTACCACAGATGTAGGTAATTTATAATAAAAACAATAAGGCAAATTTGAAGAAAGACATTTGCAAAAAAAGTTGCCATATAACTCTTTTTCTTGTTTTTGTGGTGAAAAAACTTTTGCCCGATAAAAGCCCCGATTGTTCCTCCTAAGAGTTCTAAAGTATGCAACTGTATCTCTGGAATTCTCCATTCCCCTTTCTGTGCTGCTTTCTTATCTTTACCATAGGCGGCAAATGTGAAAAAATTTATGTAAGGCAAATGAAACAGCAGAAAAATCAAAAAAGCTGCTTTGCTAAAAATTTTAACATGCCAGCCTAATATGTTTTCACAGTAATAGGCAGTCAAAATCATGGTGAAAACATAAAAAATAAAAAAGAAATTTTTTTGTAATCCTTTGAATAAAAATAAAAGAGAAAAAAGAATTGCAGAAAATGTAATAACCATAAAACCTCCAAAATCGTTTGCAACGGTTACCATAAAAAAAGTTAAATGTAAATCAAAAACTTAATAAAATTTTAAACGCTTTGTATTAAAAAAGAAACAAATCGAGTAATTTTTTTAGGAGAAACCCTATGAGAAAAGTTTTAAGTGTTATTACTTGCGGTATGTTAGCCGCATGTTCTTGCAGTGATAATCAATGGGAAGAAGTGGATAATGTTGTTTTTGATGACGTTACCTATGAAGAGCAGGCACAACCGGCCCCTGTTGTTGAAGAAAAAGCACCTGTCTATGTTGAAAAACCTGTTTATGATGCTCCGTATACGGAAGTTCAACCTGCACCTTGCTATCAACCACAGCCGTGTCCTTGTCAAGTAATGATGGTTGCTCAACCTCAGCCGTGTGGATGTCAGCCGATGCCACAGCCAAAACCCAAAATTACAACAACAAAAAAGATTATCACAACAACTACAACCATCAGAGAAGATTGCGGTGAGCCGGTATGCAAACCGATTGTAACAACTCATGAAGAGGTTATTCCGTCAGAAGTTAGTTATGGCGAATATCAACCCCAACAACGTAATTCTGATGTTGTCGAAGTGACTGTTGAAAAAAATCCGTACCGTTCTGAGATTATCGGTATGAAATCTACGACGGCTAAAGTGGATGCAGCGACTGCAGCCAAATATTCTCCGGAAGCATATGATGTTTTAGCAACCCGTGCTACTAACCGTATGTTGCAGGATACCGCAGCTATTTATGATGCCGGGAAAACAAAAACTATTTATGTCAAAGAAACAAAGCTGTTAAGTTCTGACTTGCCTTATGGATCTCACCGCTTAAGAGCGACAACAAAAGATATTGTTGATGGTTCAAAAACATTTGAAGTTGTAAACAATGTTAATAATGCAGATTTTATTGCAGAAACATCATCTGATTGGTTCGTTTCTTCATCTGCAGCGCCTGCATTGCAATATAAACTTTCCTTATTTGACAGAAGTGGTAGAAAGATCAATGAATGGGTAGAAATTCTTAGACCAGTTCAAAAATAAAGGATTGAGATGTTGAAGTCTCTTTTAAAGCTGTCTGTTTTTGCGTTATTTGTTATTTTCTCTAGCGCAAAAGCAGACAGTTCTTTTATGCAGGGAAATACGGCTCAAGAAGGTCAAACCAAATCATCTACACAAGTTATTCCTCTCCTATATATCAAAGATATAGAATTTTATAACCACAAAACATCCCCGCGTTACACTCCGGATATATACAATCGCCTATCTTTTGATCCTAGAGTATTGGTTACGGAGGATAAAAAAATGGCTGATTATATGGTTTGTCCTAAATTGCTCATTTCTAAAATAGAACCAATTGATGCAGAAAATAGCCGTTTTAGTATGTCAGTTGTGATAGAACTTCAGCAACCGGATGGGGATGTTGTCGCTAAAGAGCAAAAGAATCGATATATTCTAATAGAAAATATTGAAAACACACAAAAAATAGCACAAAAACTTAT
>CAYPIZ010000058.1:0-7080 GCA_964410935.1 uncultured Acetobacter sp.
TATCGGGCTTACCGCGGGTTTATCAATGTGTTCCCGATTCACCAGATCAGCCCGTTGTTATTGCAGGAAATGTACACACCTACCGGACGGGATAACCTTTATATCCTCAAACCGGAATATCAAAAACACAATTGTCGTTACAACCCGCAAACAAAAAACTATGAATATGTTGATTAGGAAAAATTTTACTATTATTTCTTATACTTAACCTAAATAAAACTTTTTGACGGAGGCTACCATGAGAGTAATTATCAAATCCGACTATGAAGAGGTGACTGACTGGGTGGCAACTTATGTTGCTTACAAGATTAACCGCGCCCACCCCACACCGGCCAAACCGTTTGTTTTAGGTCTGCCGATGGGCGATACCCCCAAAGGTATGTACAAGAAATTGGTGGAACTCAACCACGCCGGCAAGCTCTCTTTTGCCAATGTTGTGATCTTCTGTATGAATGAATTTATCGGGCTGGATAAAAAAGCACCGCAAAGTTGCCATACTTATATGAAAGAAAACCTTTTTGACCAGGTGGACACCAAAGCCGCCAACATCTACATTCTGGACGGGCAAACCAAAAACTATGAAAAAGAATGCAGTAACTTTGAACTGGCAATCCGTCAAAAAGGCGGGATTGATTTGTTTATCGGCGGTGTCGGTTCGGACGGACATATTGCCTTTAATGAGCCGTTTTCTTCGCTTTCCTCCCATACCAGAGTAAAAACGCTGACCACCGAAACCATCAAGGCCAAAGCAGCGCTGTTTGATAACGACGTTAAAAAAGTTCCGCATACGGTCTTGACCGTCGGGACAGGAACCATTATGGATGCCGACGAAGTCTTGCTCTTGGCTTGCGGGGAGAAGAAAGCCGCAGCCACCAAAGCCGCCGTTGAGGGAAGTGTTAACCACCGCTGGGCCGTAAGTGCTTTGCAGATGCACCAACACGGGATTTATGTGTGTGATGAAGCAGCCGCCTCTAAGCTGGAAAAAGAAACCGTTTCTTACCTGAAAGATATTGAACGCAATGCCTATTGATATTTTGGCCGAACTCAATACCTTAAAAGAAGAAAAATATCGCCTTTTCACTGCGAAACTTCTCCCTCAAGGGACAGCTCTGCTCGGCGTATCAATCCCCAAGCTCCGTACATTGGCAAAACACCTGATAAAATCCGGAGAAAGCGAGGCATATTTGAACCGCGCTCCCCAAACGCTGCTTTATCAGGAAGAGCTGATGCTCTATGCCCTGCTGCTTGCCGAGAAAATAAAAACCGTTTCCCCTGCCGAAGCCGTCAAAAGCGTGCAAAACTTTGTGCCGTATATTAACAGTTGGGCGGTGTGTGATTTGTTTTGCTCCGCCTTAAAGAGCCTCAAAGAAAATGCCGAATATTTTTACCACGCCTTTGCCCCGTATAGCCGAAGTACCGCTGAATATGAGATTCGTTTTTTCTATGTGCTGGCATTAAATACCTTTTTGACGGAAGAATTTCTCCCCCGGCTGTTTGCGTTGATTTTAGCCCAACGTTATGTCGGCTTTTACGATAAAATGGCTGTGGCGTGGTTGTTATCCATGGCATACGTCAAATTCCCGACCTCAACGGAAGCTTTGCTGGAAAATCCGACACTGGATAAACAGGTTTTACAAAAAACGCTTTCCAAAATTTGCGATTCGCTGCAAATAAAAAAGGCGGAAAAACTCCGCCTGCGTCAAAAGTTCAAAAAAGCCTAACGCTTGTAAATCGGGAACATCGCCGTCAACTGCTTAATCCGTTGCTTAACATCAGCCAAGACGGTGTCTTTTTCTGCCGTATGCAGAGCGTCAACCACATCAGCGATAGCCTCCCCGATGATCTGAAATTCCTTTTCCTTAAAACCGCGGGTTGTCCCGGCCGGCGTCCCTAAACGAATACCGGAAGTCACCGTCGGCGGCAACGGATCAAACGGGATAGCGTTTTTATTGGCAGTGATGTTCACACTTTCCAAAGCCTCGGAGAGCTCTTTTCCGTTCAGTCCTTTCGGGGTGAGGTCCACCAACAACAAATGTGTATCCGTCCCACCGGTAACCAGATTAAGCCCTCGCTTTTGCAAAGTTTCACCCAGCACTTGGGCATTTTTGATCACCTGCGCACTATACTGCTTAAACTCATCCGACAAAGCCTCTTTGAAACAAACCGCCTTGGCTGCCATCACATGCGCCAGCGGTCCGCCTTGCATCCCCGGGAAGATAGCGGAATTTATCTTTTTTGCAATCTCGGCATTATTGGTCAAAATCGCCCCGCCCCGTGGCCCACGCAACGTTTTATGCGTCGTTGTCGTCACCACATCGGCAAAAGTGAGCGGATTCGGATAAAGCCCGGCGGCAACCAAACCGGCAAAATGCGCCATATCCACCATTAAATACGCACCACACGCCTCGGCAATAGCCCGAAATTTCACAAAATCAATCTGCCGCGGATAAGCCGAACACCCGGCCACAATCAACTTTGGCCGATGATGAACGGCAAGGCTTTTCACCTCATCATAATCGATCAACCCGGTATCCTTTTTCACCCCGTATTGAATGGCGTTAAACCACTTTCCGGAAACCGAAACTTTTGCCCCGTGGGTCAGGTGCCCACCGGCATCCAAACTCATCCCCAGGAGCGTCTCCCCCGGTTTGAGCAATGCGGCATAAACCGCCATATTGGCTTGAGAACCGGAATGCGGCTGCACATTGGCAAACTGGGCATTGAACAACTGTTTAAGCCGCTCTATTGCCAAAGTTTCCACCTCATCAACAAATTGACATCCGCCGTAATAGCGACGCCCGGGGTAGCCCTCGGCATATTTATTGGTCAGCACCGAACCTTGGGCCTCCAACACCGCCGCAGACACAATATTTTCCGAAGCGATTAACTCCACATTGTCTTGTTGCCGTGTGAGTTCTTTTTGTATTGCGGCAAAAATCTCCGCATCTTCTTTTTCCAAATCCGTCATTTGTTCCCCTTATTCATCAAGCATATCAATTCTTTTCTGGTGGCGACCGCCCTCAAACGTTGCCGCTAAGAAGAGGTCTATCCGCCGCATAACGTCTTTTTCATCCATCGTCCGCCCACCAAACACCAGGACATTGGCATTATTGTGCTTCTTGACCATTTCTGCCACTTCATCAGAATAGAGAAGAGCCGCACGAATACCTTTATGCCGGTTCGCCCGAATGGAAATCCCGATCCCCGTACCGCAAACCAACACCCCGAGGTCTGCCTCTTTATTCAATACGGCGGCACACACCTTATCGGCAAAAACGGGATAATCCACGGACGTTTCATCATGTGTTCCGAGATCAGCCACATCAAAACTCTTATGTTTCAAAAAATCTCTGATAAAATTTTTCATCCCCAACCCGGCATGATCAGACGCAATCGCAATTTTCATCTCAAAAAACTCCTTTAAAAATAAGCTCCCCAACCTTACAAATCTTTGAAAAAAAGATAAACAAAAAACGAGATATACACAAGAGAAAAATTTTTTTATATTTTTAAAAAAAATGTGTTGACGTTAGATTTTTTTTATGTATATATACAACTCACCAAGTTGATGTTGGTATGGATGATGGCCGGTTGGCAGAGTGGCTCATGCAGAGGACTGCAAATCCTTGTACATCGGTTCAATTCCGGTACCGGCCTCCAATTTTATTATTTATTCCGACTTAGCTCAGCGGTAGAGCAATCGGCTGTTAACCGATCGGTCGTCTGTTCGAACCAGACAGTCGGAGCCATAAAGAAGTGTCCTTCAACCACAAGGACACTTTTTTTGTGATCTTTTAACCGGGAGTATGATATGAAAAAATTTTTGGCTTTGCTGTCTGCAGCGTTATTGTTAAGTGCCTGTGAGAAAGAAAATACCCTTTCAGGTCAGACCTTTACTTTGAGCACCAATCCGGAAATCACTTTGGTGTTTGATGCCACGGAGCCGCGTTTTTACGGGCAGGCTTTGAATAACTATTTCGGCACATACACCCTAAAAGAAAACACCATTTCGCTGGAATTGAAAGGGAGCACCATGATGGCCGGCTCTCCGGAAGAAATGGCAGCAGAACAGACATATTTTGCCACCTTGCAACAGGTCAAAACATTTTCTTTAGATCAAGGTAAACTCATTTTAAACACCGAAAATAAAACTTTAATATTTGAAAATAAACACTAAATATTTAACCGTTTTTTAAACGACACCGCCTTATATCAAGGAAAAAAGGATATACGATGATAAAAGATATGACCAAGGGCCCTGCCCTCAAATTAATTTTGCTGTTTTCTATTCCGATTCTGATCGGTAACCTGTTTCAACAGATGTTTCAAATTGCCGACATCTTTATTGTCGGGCGGTTACTGGGGGCAAATGCTCTGGCTGCCGTTGGTGCCAGCGCGCCGATTTATTTTATGTTTTTGATCATTGCTTTCAGTTTTACCGGAGGCCTCACCGCCGTTACGGCGCAAAGATTCGGTGCCGGAGATTATGACGGTGTCCGCAGTTCCGTCACCCATGCTATCCGCGCGGCTTTGGTGTTAAGTGTCATCTTAACGGCCATATTGCTTTTAAGCTTAAACTGGCTGTTAAACCTCTTGAACGTACCGGAAAATATTTTCAAAGATGCCCATAATTTTATTGCCGTATTGGGGGGCGCATTTATTTCTATTGTTGCTTTCAACCTGTTATCCGGTTTTATCCGCGCCTTAGGAGATAGCAAAACCCCGCTTTACTTCCTCATATTTTCCACTTGTTTGAATATTTTACTGAATTTTGTGTTTGTTAAATTTTTCGGCTTAGGGGTGATCGGTTCTGCCTTAGGATCTGTCGTTTCCATGACCGCGTCGGTGATTATGTGCCTTTGGTATATTAAAAAGCATTTCCCGATTCTGCATATACACAAAAAAGACTGGAAATATTATCCTGCGTTCATGAAAACACACCTGCATATTGCCATTCCGATGTCCATTCAGTTTTCCATTTTATCCTTGGGGATTATGGTGTTGCAAGCTGTTAGCAATTCTTTCGGAGAAAACATCATTGTCGGGCTGACAATTTCTTTGCGGGTAGAACAATTAGCCACCCAACCGCTGATGGCAATCGGCCTGGCCATGGCCACCTTTGCTGCGCAAAACTACGGGGCCGGATTGATTTCCCGTATTCGGGGCGGTGTCCGTCAAACGGCTTTAGTCTCCTTTTTGCTGAGCTTAAGCATGAGTGGAATTATCTTCCTCTTCGGGCGTAATTTGGTGGGGAGTTTCTTGAATGATCCAAATCCTCTGGCTGTAACCGTCGGCGTAGAATATTTGAACATCAGCATGATGTTTTACTTCTTCCTCGGGATGATTTTTATCTTCAAAAACACTTTGCAAAGTATGGGAAAACCGCTCTATCCGGTACTTTCCGGCTTTGTAGAATTGGGTATTCGTTCTTTCGTGGCTATCTATCTGACCCAAAAGATCGGCTACACCGGGATTTATTATGCTTCTCCGCTGGCGTGGATCGGTGGGGCGAGCGTGGTCTTTACGGGATACTACCTCAACGTGTATAGAAAAAGCCCGAAAGCCGTCAAAAAAGAATATCGCAAGATTTTCAAACTAAGAAAATTGCAAGTCATCGCTGCCGAATAAACGGGGTAAAAACGGTTGCGAAAAGGAATAATTTTTATTCGACTTTGCCACGATTGAAAAGGAAGCTCCGAAGCGGTTTACGTTTCTTACCGGCTTCCTTTTGTTTTTGGTAGATATGCGCTTTTCCTGCCAACCAATTATAAATATTTTGCATCTTTTCATCCCCGTTAGCGGCAAAATCTTCCGGATGCCATTGGATGCAGAGAATCCCTTTATCTTCATTGCCCCAAGCCTCCGGCGTGCCGTCCGGAGAATAGGCATAAATCTTCAAATCACTTATGCAATCCAGCGGGAACATCGCTTCCGTATGGCGGGAATTAACCGTAACTTCCGTCTGTCCAATCAGTTGATACAACGGCGTCCCTTTGATAATCCGCACCGAATGAGCAGACAGCGTTTTGGTTTTATGCTCAATATCGGTATGGGCATATTCTTTGACATCACGGTACATTTTCATCCCATGCATACCGCCCACCATCTGTGACCCGGCGCAAATCCCCAAAATCGGCATTTTTTCCTTTTCTGCCACCATAATGGACGTAATATAGGCATAAGATCTTGTCTGTGGTTTTTCCTCTGTCGGTTTAAGCGGATCGGTATAAAACTGATTAGGCGAACTAAACCGCCCCCCGGGGAGAATAAGCCCGTCCACATCGGAGAGTTGCGCCACGTTTTCTTCATAGGTCAGAAAACGCATCTGCACCCCGCTTTGCGCAATGGCCTTGGCATAGTTAAAATCTATGGTATAAAAACCGGTTTCCCGCCCAAGTAAAAAACCGACAGTCGGGGCTGTTTCCCGCGGAGCGGCAACCCCCAAACGATCATAATCTTCTGCTTTCAAGGTCAGAAGCGGGATATCACCGGCTGCCGTAATGGCAAAAATTTTCTCATCTGCAACACCAAAAGCGTTGTATTGCTCCAAAAACTCTAATTGAACTGCTTGAAAAGACATAACATCCTCCTCCCGTTAGCTATAGAAAAGTTTAGCACAGTTGTTTTTTTTGTCAAGAAAAGTTGACATTTTGAAGAAAGCGTGCTACAACCCTGAACGCAAAATATAATGAAACCCTATTATTAACCTAAAAAAAACCGGTTCTATGAATGAATGTCATACAGAACAATTGACGGGAAACCTTCTGATGGTATCGTCTTATGACAGAAAGCCGATTTTTTACCGCTACCAAGACGGCGTGCTGGTAAAATTTACAGGCTTCTTCCAACCCCAAGATTTGGTGATTGACGGCTATCACAAGGTCTATGTGACCGAGTATGAAAAATGCGTTTTTGTCTATGAAGAAGGCGAGAACTATTTTCATCGGTTTGCCAAGGCTCTCTCTAAGAGCAACAGTAAGATCATTCTTCTCGATTTTAACGGCGACATCTGGAGTGCCACAATCGAGAGAACAGACCCCTACATTCACGAGACTTTCCTCGTGTTTAACAAAAAGTAAC
>CAYPIZ010000059.1:0-7064 GCA_964410935.1 uncultured Acetobacter sp.
TTGTTAATCAGCACAATTTCAACACGGCGGTTTTGTTCGCGTCCGGCAGCCGTTGTGTTAGAAGCAATTGGATTAGAAGATCCTAAACCGTCGGTAACGATTCTGTTGCCATCAACCCCTTGCAACCGCAGGTAGTTAGAGATAGCATTTGCTCTCCGTAAGGAAAGAGCGTTGTTTGTAGCGGCACTTCCTGTGCTGTCGGTGTAGCCGTTAATTTGTACCATGGTCTTGTTGTATTCTGTAATCACCTTAGCAATAGAATTCAAAACCGGTTGGAAAGAAGATTTGATGCTGGCATCGTTAGAATCAAAAGTGATATTTCCCGGCATAATCAAATAAATCTGTCCGTTTGTTTCTTGCACTTGCACACCTGTATTGAGGAGTTCCTGACGGAGCTTGCTGGCTTGAACATCCATATACGCACCTGTTCCGGCCCCGGCAACAGCGCCGATTCCGGCCCCGATTAACGCTCCCTTTTTACCACCGGCCAAAGCACCGATTCCCGCACCGGCCGCAGCACCGATTCCCGTTCCCCAAGCGGTCTTGGAAACCTGGCTTTCTCCGGTATATGGGTTAGTCGCACAAGCACTCAACATAGAAACGGCTAACAAACCGCAAATAAATGATTTTTTCATCAAAGTATTCCTTTAAAAAAGTTATCCTATTCACCAATTGTTTATGCGCATCATAGTTAAAAATGTTTTAATTTTGCAAGAGCTTTTTTGTTATATAGCGAATAATAAGCAACAGATATAGCACGCTAAGTCCCCAAAGAAACCAGTTTTTTAGCTCTTTGTCGCTTTGCACCTTGCTTATAGCGTTCACGTTTAAGGCACTCCCGGTTACTTCAATTTTATCGGTAGGGGCTTCATGCAGCAAGTTCACGACATACTGGTAGTTTGGGTTCAGAAAATCAAAATTTAAGATTAAATCTTCACCATAGGGGACAACCTCTGCCGTAATTGCCGAACTTGTTTCATCATTGTCCAGATTAAAATGTTGCAAAGCCGCCTCTTTAGGAATTGTAATCCGAATAGGGTCATGCCCAATTTGCGAAACATCTCCGCCGGAAAGTGCCGCATCTCCAATATTGTACAAATACACCTTGGTCAGATAAAGATTTTTGTATTTTTTACCGTGTATATCAACCTCATAGGCGTTATCATTCGCATCAGAGATTAACTTCATCGCTTTTGTTTCATAGCGTAAAATTGGCCGACTGACATAGAATTGATAATATCCGAGCGCCAACGCCGTTACCGCCAAGATGAAAGCCCCGGTCGGACTTGTCCAAAACTCCCAGATTTCATCATATACACGATGAAAGCCATGCCTTCTTTTTGCTTCTTTGGGTTGTGAAAATAACATGCTCCCTCCTTTGGGTGAATGATATAATCACATTATCAACCATTTAAAGAGAAAGTAAATTAAGAAAAATAGTATATGAATTTCAGAATATAGAAAAAGCTTCCGTCAAAGAACGGAAGCTCCCCTGATACTTAAGTAGCAATCTCTACCAGTCCCCCAGTAAGACATCTAGTGCATGGTTATACTCATCCAGATCTTTAGGACAGTCTTCTTTTAGAAATGTTATCTTCTTACATTTGTCATTGGGCTTACTCATAAGATAACCGGTCTTGTTGCATATATAGAGGTCAACAACCTCCTCACCGTCTTCATTAAGATACACTTCCGGCCAGTCAGCTGCTTTAGTTTCTGCCTCTTTTGCCGATTTAGTATTCTTTTTATTTACGCTCGGTTTCTTGGCCAGTTTCTTTTTAGCGGCATCAAAGTTAATTATTTCGCAAGTCATCTCCAAAGTCCTTTCTATTAAATTTTAGCAAACACGATTAGTTTTTTATTTTTAGTAAAGTGGAGTTGATGAAACATCCATGCCCACACGATACAACTTCATTTAAATATTTTCAATCTAAAAAAGACTGAAAATATGCAAGAATTTTGTTTTGAGATTACCACCTGTTTTTCAATCCCCAACAAATCGGGGCTTATAAAGTCTCCATCGTAGATAGGTGTTTATGTTTAAATAAAAAACAGCCGGAGGTGAGGGCCTACGGCTGTTGATTGACAGATTATTTTGTTATCTTAACGAAGCACCGCTCCTGTCTTTTTGCCCACTTCAGCAATAACTTTATTCATTAAAGCTTCAAGTTCAGCATCAGTGTAGCTTTTTTCTTTCGGTTGGAATGTAACCGTTAAAGCAATGGATTTTTTATCTTCAGGCAAATTCTCGCCTTCATAAACATCAAAAATCCGTACATCGGCAATGTTTTCACGATCAGCAGTCTTGGCCGCTGTAGCAATAGAAACAGCACTTACCGATTTGTTAGCAACAAAGGCTAAATCTTTCTCTACTGCTTGCAGACTGGAAAGTTCCAACTTCTTTTTTGCTTTAGATTTACCATCACGAGGTAACGGAATATTTTCCAAAAAGACTTCAAATGCCATAACATTTGTCTTAATATCCATTTTTTTCAAAATAGCCGGATGCAATTCTCCAAAATAGGCCAATACATTTTTACCTAAACGGATTGCACCGCTTCTACCGGGATGATAATATGCTGGGGCGTCAGTTGTAATCTGCGGAGCTTCAATAGGACCTTTGGCCGCAGCAATAGCAGCTAAAGCATCAGCTTTTACATCAAAAACATCGTATGCACGGGAAGTTCCGGTCCAATCTTTTTTAGAGGTCTTGCCCACTCTGATACCGCTGACCATATAACGTTGCTCACCGGGTTGTCTTCCATAAAATTCCGGTGCAGTTTCAAAAAGCGACATATCATTATATCCACGCGCAATATTATTTTTTGCACCTAAAAGTAAACTAGGTAATAATGACGGACGCATTTCGTTGAATTCATTGATGATTGGATTTTCAATCAAAACCGGTTCAGTTCCACGGCGGAAATACTGAGCAATATTACTGTCTGTAAAGCTAAAAGTAATTGTTTCATACATACCGCGTAAAGCTAATTCATGACGTACAAGAACAACATTATTTTGTAATGGTGTTAATACAGGGGTTGGAAATTCAGCTTGTTTCATAGAGGTAGTTGGGATATTATCCAAACCGATCATACGAACAACTTCTTCAATCAAATCCTGCTCGCATTCAATATCTCCGCGCCAAGATGGAGAAATTGCGGTAATTTTATCGCCTTCGCGACTAACCTGAAAACCTAATGTTTGCAAAATTTCAGCACATTTATCGGCGCTGACTTCCATACCGATAAAAGTCTTCAAGCGTTCTGCTCGCAAGGTAACAGGCTTCGCCGTAAAGCTTTCTTCACCGACAATCTCCATTTCTGAAGGTGTCCCACCACAAATATCCAAAATCATCTGTGTTGCGTAATTGTTTCCGGAAATGTTGGATTTGGGATCAACCCAACGTTCATAACGAGCTCGTGAGTCTGAATCTAACTGCAATTTTCGACCGGTGCGAGCAATACATTCTGGCTTAAATAAGGCGCATTCTAACAATACATTGGTCGTATCTTCATAACTTCCTTTTTGCAAACCGCCCATAATACCACCCAAACATTGTACACCTTCATCATCACATATACCCAAAGATTGTGTATCCAAATGATATGTTTTCTCATTCAAGGCGACAAATTCTTCATTTTCTTCAGCCATACGCACGGTGATATTACCGGTCAGCTTATCTGCATCAAATACATGTAAAGGCCGAGCTAAATCATAATTGATGTAGTTGGTAATATCTACCAGAGCGGAAATCGGACGCAAGCCAATCGCCGTCAGACGATCTTTCATCCACTTTGGTGTTTCTGCACGGTTGTTTACTCCCTTGATATAGCGAGCGGTATAGGTAGGACAAGCCTCTTTGCAAGAAACGGTTACGGAAATCGGACTTTTGAAAGTTCCTTTGATCTCAGGAATATTTAAAGGTTTTAATGTCCCGATACCAGAAGCGGCCAAATCACGTGCAATACCACGAACGCCCAGACACTCAGCCCGATTAGGTGTGATTGAAACTTCAATAACCGGATCAATATTCAAAACTTCCGCAGCCGGTTTCCCGATAGCTGTATCTTGAGGAAGTTCAATAATACCGCTATGATCATCACCAACCAATAATTCTTTTTCGGAACACATCATTCCCATACTTTCCACGCCACGGATTTTGGCAACTTTCAATCGCTCTCCATAACAAGGAATAAGCGCTCCGGTCGGAGCATAAATCCCCACCAATCCTTCGTGAACATTAGGTGCTCCACAAACGACTTGCAACACCTCCTTACCTGTATTAACTGCTAAAATATGCAAGTGATCTGAATCCGGATGCATTTCCACTTTTTCGATTCGGGCAGTGATAAAATCTGTCAATGCAGCCCCTGGGTTGACAACTTCCTCTACCTCAAGCCCGATACGGGTTAAAGTTTCGCTAATCTCGTCCAGAGTGGCTGTTGTTTCCAAATGCTCTTTAAGCCAAGATAATGTAAATTTCATCGTGCTAACCCTCCGTTATTACTCAGTCCGCTTGTCATAGATGAGAAGTCAAGCGGTGTAAATCCATAATTTTTTATCCAACGTACATCAGATTCAAAGAACGTGCGTAAATCAGGTATACCGTATTTAAGCATCGCCAGACGATCAATACCAGCACCGAAAGCAAAGCCCTGATATTCATCCGGATCAATACCACTTGCTCGTAAAACGTTCGGGTGAACCATGCCACAGCCCAAAACTTCCAACCAATCCGTTCCAGCGCCGATTTTAAGTTCTGTTTTTGTTTTTAAGCAACCGATATCCATCTCCGCAGAAGGTTCTGTAAAAGGAAAATAGGACGGACGAAAACGTACCGGCAACTCATCAACTTCAAAAAAAGCCTTCATAAAGTCATATAAACAGCCTTTCAGATCTGCCATTGTCGTTTTTTTATCAATAACCAAACCTTCTACCTGGTGAAACATAGGGGAGTGTGTCGCGTCATAATCAGAACGATATGTATTTCCGGGGGCAATAATGCGAATAGGAGGCTGCTTTTTTTCCATCGTACGAATTTGCACACTGGAAGTCTGCGTACGGACAACATAAGCTGTATCCATATCAAAAGGTTTTGTAACATCGCTATTGATATAAAAGGTGTCTTGCATTTGACGGGCAGGGTGGTTTGGTGGCGTATTCAAAGCATTAAAGTTGTGAAACTGATCTTCAATATCCGGTCCGTCAGCAACTTCAAAACCCATTTCAGCAAAAATAGCCACAATTTCTTCATAAACTTTAGAAACCGGATGAATACGTCCCTGAGTTTCCGGCCGACAAGGCAATGTTACGTCTACAACTTCATTTTTGAGTTTTTCGTTTAATTGTTTTTCTTCCAACTCCTGTTTTTTTGTTGCAATTAAATTCTCCAATTCTGCTTTTACCACGTTGATTTCTTTACCAAAAGAAATACGCTCTTCCATCGGCATAGCCCCGAGTGTTTTCAAAAGTTCGGTAATACGACCTTTTTTCCCTAATGCTGAAACGCGCACTTCGTCCAAACTTTTGGCATCGGCAGCGTTATTAATTTCTGCAACAATTTCTTGTTTTATAACCTCAATCTCACTCATTTTTTCACCTTAAACATACTTTCCTTCTATCGCTTTAAACATAAAAGAGCCTTCTTGGCGAACCAAGACGACTCTTTAACAATTCTGATATAAACGATACTAAAACTTATTTAGCCAGAGCCGCTTTGGCAGTTTCTACTAACTTAGCAAAAGCTTGGGGCTCTCTATAAGCGATATCAGCCAGCACTTTACGGTCAAGCTCAACACCAGCCTTGGCGAGCCCGCTGATAAATCGGGAATAAGTCATATCATTCAAACGAGTTGCAGCATTGATGCGTTGAATCCACAAAGAGCGGAAATTTCTCTTCTTTGCTTTTCTATCGCGGTAAGCATACTGCAAACCTTTTTCAACTTTTTCAACAGCTACTCTGAAAACGTTCTTATTACGTCCTCTGTAACCTTTCGCCATATCCAAGATTTTTTTATGGCGAGCGTGTGCGGTAACACCTCTTTTAACACGAGACATCTACATATCCTCCAATTACAAATAAGGTAAAAACTTTTTAACAATCTGAACATCAACTTCTGACAACAAAGTTGTGCCACGAGCTTGTCTTTTCATTTTCTGAGATTTGCAGAAGAGGCAGTGTCTCTTTTTAGCAAAATTTCTTTTTAATTTGCCGGTTCCGGTTGCACTAAAGCGCTTTTTAGCGGAACTTTTTGTTTTTAATTTAGGCATTTCAATCCCTTTCAATAAATTTTTAAGTTGGATTATCAAAGATAACTGTAAGGCATGCCATTAGCCCTAACCGTTATTCGGAGCTATTTATACATTAAAAATCTTAAATGTAAAGAGTTTTTTTAATCTGCATAAAAACAAGCTTTTCTGCATAAACTACAAAGACTTTGATAACTATTTAAGGAAGAAGATGATGATTTACGCCTACGTTCGGGTTTCAACGGAAAAACAGTCGCTTGAAAATCAAGTATTTGAAATCAATAAATTCTGCACAAATGATGAGATACAAATTAACCGTTGGGTGATGGAGAAGATTTCCGGCACCAAAGATTTTGCAGAGCGCAAACTCGGTAAATTGATTAAAAAGCTGAGAAAAAATGATATTTTGATCTGTTCGGAAATTTCTCGTCTTGGGCGTAATCTTCTACAAATTATGACGATTCTCAATATATGTATGCAAAAAGAAGTGCAGGTTTGGACGATTAAAGATCATTATCGCCTTGGTGCGGATATCCAGAGTAAGGTTTTGGCATTTGCCTTTTCGCTTTCGGCAGAGATTGAGCGTAACCTTATCAGCCAGCGGACCAGAGAAGCCTTTGCCAGGATGAAAGCCGAGGGTAAAAAACTCGGGCGGAAAAAGGGAAGCCCGAATAAAAAGCACCTCTTAGATGGCAGAGAAGATGAAGTCTTAAATTTGTTGGAACAGAGCTATCCTAAAACCAGAGTGGCCAAAATGTTGGGCTGTTCCCCTCGTACGATATATAATTTCTTGCAAAAGAATATAGAGTAAA
>CAYPIZ010000060.1:0-3755 GCA_964410935.1 uncultured Acetobacter sp.
AACTTGGCATTTTAAGCAAGATTGTTTCATTATCTCCAGCGCAAAATCATACCAGGAGCAGACGCCCTCGTTGGTGTAGTGGTAGATTTCTTTTTCTCCGTTTTTAATCTGCGGAAGAATTGCAACAATGGCACGGGCCAGATCATAAGCATTGGTCGGCGTACCGATTTGATCAAACACAACGTTGAGGGTCGGGCGTTCCGATCCGAGCTTGCGCATGGTTTTTACAAAGTTTCCACCGTGAGGGGAGTATAACCAGGCCGTTCTGATGATGATTGCGGTTTCTGCTGTATTGAGGATATTGATTTCCCCCTCGCGCTTGGTCTTTCCGTAGACGGAAACCGGATTTGGGGTTTCGTCTTCGGTGTAAGGGGTGTGATTGCTCCCGTCAAACACATAGTCGGTGGAAATGTGGACAATCCGCTTGCCGTATTTGGCTAAATATAACGGGGCGAGGGCATTGACTTTGTGCGCATTTTCCGCATCACCTTCCGCCCGATCCACAGCCGTATAGGCGGCGCAGTTGATGATATAATCAAAATCTTTGTCTGCCAGATAGTTTTTGACGGCGGTTTCATCGGTTAAATCCAAAGCTTCCCGATCAATGTAGACGGCTTTGTCTTGCAAAAGGGTTTTAAGGGCTGTGCCTAATTGCCCGTTGGCACCGGTAACTAAAAACATATTTCCAAATCTTTCAAACAGGGGTGGTTCAAATCTCTTTCCAAAATATTGGCGCGGGACATATCAATCTGCCAGTCAATATTTAAGCTGGGGTCGGTTACGCAAATTCCCCCCTCAGAGGCCTTGTTGTAAAAATTATCGCATTTGTAAGCAAAAACAGCCGTTTCCGAAAGGACGGAAAAACCATGCGCAAAGCCCCGAGGGATTAAAAGTTGCTGTTTGTTTTCCGCGGAAAGGTGAACGGCAACATGCTTGCCAAACGTTGGTGAGGCGTGGCGAATATCCACGGCAACGTCCAAGACTTCCCCTGCCAACACACGCACCAATTTAGCTTGGGCGAACTCTCCTTTTTGGAAGTGCAGACCGCGGATTGTCCCATAGGTGGAAAAGGATTGATTGTCTTGCACAAAGTCATAATGCAAGCCGTTTTTGGCAAACTCTTCCTGATTATAACTTTCAAAAAAGTAACCGCGCGTATCCTCAAAAACTTTCGGGGTGAGGATATAAACCCCGTCCAATTCGGTTTTAGTAAAGATCATGATGTTCCTCATAGACTTTGGTTAAATATTTTTTATAAGGCGTGCCGTCTTTTAGGGCATTGATTAAGTTTTGCATTTGGGCATCGTCGATAAATTTTTGTTTATAAGCAATCTCTTCAATGCAGGCAAGTTTTAACCCTTGGCGTTGCTCAATAATCTGGACGAACTGAGCAGATTCCATCAGGCTATCCGGTGTGCCGGCGTCTAACCAGGCATTGCCGCGTTTGAGCGGTATCACGTTCAATCGGCCTTCTTGCAGGTAGAGTTTGTTGAGGTCGGTAATTTCCAACTCTCCACGGGCCGAAGGTTTGAGGGACGCCGCCTTTTCGCACACGTCTTCAGGGTAGAAATACAAACCGGTTACGGCATAATTTGATTTCGGTTTCTTGGGCTTTTCTTCAATGGAAACAGCTTTGTTTTCCGCATCAAATTCAATAACGCCAAACCGCTCCGGATCCGATACATGGTAGCCGAAAACCGTTGCGGCATCCTTCTCATTGTGGGCGAGCTCCCGATAAGTGTTCATGTTGGAATGGATGTAGAAAATATTATCCCCCAAGATCAGGCAAACTTTCTCTTTACCGATAAATTCTTTCCCGAGGATAAAAGCTTCGGCAATGCCGTTCGGTTCCGGCTGGATTTTATATTCCAAATGCAAGCCGTAGCGTGCACCGTCGCCGAATAAACGTTCTATGTTCGGGGTGTCTTGCGGGGTGGAGATAATCAAAATATCTTTGATCCCCAACAACATTAAAGTGGATAGCGGATAATAAATCATCGGCTTATCGTACACCGGCAATAATTGTTTGGAAACACATTGCGTCATGGGGTAAAGTCTGGTACCGGAGCCCCCGGCTAAGATGATCCCTTTCATTAAAAATCTCCTTTTACAGTTGTTTTATAATCTCTTTTATATGCTCAAACACAGCAACGTTCGGGTATTTGTTATCAATGGCAAAGGCGAAAATGTACGGGGCTTTCAAGGCAAAATCGCGTGATGTTGCCGTCAGCTCCGGATTTTTCTGCAGGAAGGATTTATATTCTTCCGTTTCTTTGATTTTGTTTCTCAACAAACCGTTCCGCTTGGTGAAGATCCGATAATAGAAAATAATCAGATAAACGTTGAGCAATATCAAGATCACATAGGCCGTTGAGGTGTAGATATTGAGCCAAGAGCCGATAAAGAAAATCAATCCGCACAGAGCCAGCTTGCTCCCGAGGTTGAGTAACCGATGGTTAAAGCGGTGTGACAGCCCGAGTATCAGCGGGAAAAACAGCGCCGTACAGATGATAATTAAAGTAAACGTATGCCCCGGGTTAATACTTAACAGGGCCGCAGCCAAAATCCCCAATACCAGCATGGTGCAGCTGAACAACAGGTATAAGCCGTTTAAGCGGAATTTGTAGCTCTGGAATTTGCGGTAAAGCGTGTATTTCAAAAAGGTGTCGGCACGGGTCAACCGCAAGCGGGAGGAAGCTGCTGCCGGTAAAATACTTTCTTCCCCGGGGAACAGGCGCTTCATCAGGCCAAGCTCGGTTTTATCCAGCTTTTTGAGGTTATCGGTCTTTTTGATGAGAACGGAAATCTCCCCTTCTTTTTTGAGTTCGGTAACCCCTTTAGCACACAGGTTCAATATTTCTGCCCCGAGAGAACGGAGGTCATAGGTGTTGGAATTGATCAAACGCCACATCGCCGGTGTTTTCTTGATACGGGCTTGAGTTTTATCCTGATTGCGGTGGATCTGGTTTGCCGATACTCTGAAAGAGAGCAGGGTGGCAAGCAAGGTCAACAAGGCAAAAATCAAATTCCCGTGATCATGGATGAGCCAAAAATATTTTTGGGCCATATCCGGAGGGAGCAGGGTGTTTTTATCCAAAGTAATCAGCAGGTGAACATCTTCCCCGACAGCAAGGGCCTCCGTATCGGCAAAGCCCAAAGAGTGAGAGTCTAAATCCGTAATCGTCACCCGTAGCGGATCCAGCCCGTTGACGGTGCTGGCGATAGCGTTTTGGGCTAAAAAGGTCTTCCCTTCCGGCAGAATAACAACCGCATTGGCAGAGCCAACCACGTTTTTCAAAGTTTTGGCCGTAAGATCCCAATACAGCTCATCATACTGAGCATAAAAATCCACCACGCGGTCTAACACATAATTAAAGCGGTAAGTGTAGATACCGGTGGGCAAGTGGAGCGGCTTTTTCGGTTCTATGTACAGATAGTTACCAACCTCGGTGATCTTATAGGGATATTCTTCACCGTTAATCGTAACCGAAATGAGCTCTATATCCATGCGGTGCTTTCTGCCCTTTCGGTCATAACGGTACTTTGGCAAAATGCGGAAAAAGCCCTCGGGAAATCCCTCATTATTGGAAACAATGGTAAATTCTTCACCGGCACTCACCAAACCGTTGGCTTCAATCTTCAAGGTGGTGAGCAGGTAGGCGATATGCTCTTCCGCCGGAGCCATAATTTCTTTGTTATCGGAAAGTTTTACCATCACATACGGGAAATCCGGAACAAACTTTTCCGGTGCGGTT
>CAYPIZ010000060.1:3855-6892 GCA_964410935.1 uncultured Acetobacter sp.
CACTTAACACACAACAAATAAAAAAATTCTTCATATCTCTTCCTTCAGGCTTGCGAACTTTGGGTAACAATGTTACGAGTATAATATGCTTTACTATAAAGACAAGAAGTTAATTTTTTGAAAAGAGGATAACTATGGAACAGAAAAAGACTGCAGCCATCATTTTAGGGGCCGGCAAAGGAACGCGGATGAAATCCGATTTACCGAAGGTGATGATGCCGGTGTGCGGTAAACCGATGATACGGCATATTGTGGATACGCTGGAAGGGATGAATATTTCCAATATTGTTACGATTATTTCCCCCGAGGGCGATATGGTTAAAAAAGAAACCGCTCCGCATCAGACGGCCGTTCAAGCTGAACAGCTGGGAACAGGGCATGCCGTAAGATGTGCTAAAGAAGCCTTGCAAGGGTTTGACGGGGCTGTTTTGGTTATCTGTGGTGATACGCCGTTAATCAAGGCAGAAACTTTTGAACGCATCACCGCAAAAATCAATGAAGGGTTTGCGGTTGTGGTGCTTGGGTTTACCCCTGCCGATGCCGGCCGTTACGGGCGCTTGAAGATGAACGGGGCAGAACTCACCGGTATTGTGGAATATAAAGACGCTACGGAAGAAGAGCGGGCTATTCGTTTTTGTAATTCCGGTTGCATGGGGTTTGACGGCAAGTACCTGTTTGAGATTTTGGATAAGATCGGTAATGAAAACGCCGCTCAGGAATATTATCTTACCGATGCGGTGGCGGTAGCGCGGCAAATGGGGCTTAGATGTACGGCAATTGAGGGCGAACGTTCGGAAGTTGCCAGTGCCAATACGCGGGAAGAACTGGCCGAGTTGGAAACGTTTTACAAGGAAAGAGAATCGTGCTGAAAAAATTAAAAGAACATTGGTTCGGGCTGGTGATGAGCCTGTTTGTGGTTGTGATGTTTGCGTTTGTGACCGTGGTGGCGGTAGCGCCGCATAATGATGCCAAAATGCGCGGATTTTCCCCGTGTACGTATGATATGGCAATCTTTTTAGGGGATACGGTCGGTGAAACGAAAAGTGTCTCTGCCATGATGAAAACCGTGTTTGAGGGCTATGTTTGTTATGCCGGTGTGATCGGGCAGGGTGTCCGTCTGTGGTGGAACGGTGAGCAGGCTACCCCGTGGGCGAATTATTTCTTTGAGCCGGAAACCGCAACTTGGGAAGAAGATACTCTCCCGACGGAGGCGTTGCCGGCAGAAAATTTGTTTAACAGTGATGATGTTAAGGAGAATGTTGATGAAAACTGAAGAAATGCCGGTATGGGATTTATCGGAATACTACAAAGGTGTTGATGATCCGAAGATTGATACCGATATTGCCAAATATCAAAAGATGACGGCGGCTTTTCAAAAAAAATACAAAGGAAAGCTTGCCGTTTTGAGCGCAGATGACTTCTTAAAAGCCTTAAAAGATCTGGAAAAGATGTCTAATCTGGCCTCAACGTTAGGCGGTTTTGCCGGGCTTAATTCTTCCACCAATCTGATGGATCAAAAATCTTCCGCCCTGTATCAAAAAGTGTCGGAAGCCCTCAATGATGCCGGACAGAACATGCTCTTTTTCTCGTTGGAATACAATGCGTTGGAAAATTCCAAAGTTTCTGCTCTGTTAAAGGATAAGCGGATTGCCGCCTATAAGCCGTATCTTAAACGTATCCGCAAGGTGAAACCTTATGAGTTGGCAGAAGCGGTGGAAAAAACGTTGCTTTTGAAAGACGTAACCTCGGGTTCGGCTTGGGTGCGTTTTTATGAGGAATTTATGTCCCGTCTGGTTTATACGGTGGACGGCAAAACTTATAATGAGGCGGAAGTCAGCAAACTCTGTTTGAGCAAAGATGCCGAACTTCGTGCCAAAGCCGGGCAAGAAATCAATCGGGTGTCGCTGGAAAATGCCGCCACGGTTACTTTTATCTATAACATGATCATCAAAGATAAAGCGATAGAAGACAAAGAGCGTGGCTTTAAGCAACCGATGAGTTCCCGCAATCTTTCCGAAGAAGTGAGTGATAAAACGGTGGATTGTCTGGCAGAAACGGTGCGTGATAATTATCGGGATATTGCTTGGCGCTTTTATGAGTTGAAAGCGAAGATGCTCGGGGTGGAAAAAATCAGCTATTGGGATCGGAACGCCCCGCTTCCTTTTGAAGATGATAAGCATTACAGCTGGCAAGAAACGGTAGAAACCGTGTTGAAAGCTTATAAAGAATTTTCACCGAAGCTTTATAACATCGCCAAAGAATTTTTTGAGAACGATTGGATTGATGTTGCCCCCAAGCAGGGGAAACGGGGCGGCGCGTTCTGTTCTTCTCCGTTGGTGGACGGACACCCGTTTTTATTGCTCAATTTTGTGGGCAAGCGTAATGATGTGTTGACGTTGGCACATGAGCTCGGGCACGGCTGTCATCACCAGTTGCGGCGTAAAAACGGCGTGCTGAACGAAACCTGCCGGATGACAACCGAGGAAGTGGCTTCCGTCTTTGGGGAAATGCTGGTGTTCCAGTCTATGCTGAACAGCGCGAAAACCAAGGAAGAAAAAATTTCCCTCTTGGCCATGAAGGTGAACGATATGATAAACACAGCCGTACGGCAGATTGCGTTTCACTTTTTTGAGCAGCGTGCACATGCAGAACGTCAAAACGGGGAGCTTTCTTCCGAGCGGTTGAATGAAATTTGGTTGGAAGAAATGCGTGCCAGCCTTGGGCCGTCTGTGGTGGTTGATGACAATGCCTCCGCCATCTGGGAGCAGGTGGGGCATTTCTTCTTCCTGCCGTTTTATGTGTACGCATATTCCTTTGCGGATTGCGTGGTCAATTCGCTTTATTGGCTCAAACTTAATAACAGCGTAGAAGATTTTGAAGAGAAATATCTCAAGTTGTTGTCGCAGACGGCTATCGGGGATTACAAAGATATCTTTGCGCCGTTTGGCCTTAATCCGGAAAATAAAGCGTTCTGGCAAGGCGGGTTGAATTTGATTAAGTATTATCTTGATCAGTTGGAAGCTCTGCTCTAGGCAAC
>CAYPIZ010000061.1:0-6878 GCA_964410935.1 uncultured Acetobacter sp.
AAAACGGAAACACAAAAAAAGAACAATCGTTTCAAACGGAAGTAAGTTTGAGAGTGAGGTCCATAACAGAAACGGGGGATTGTTCCCCCGTTTTCTGGATACAAAAAAAGAGGCAAATGTTTGCCTCTTTTCGCTACACTCGGCTAGTCCCAAGGAAAGACGACCCAACTGCTCCCGTTGAGGCCGGATTTTGCTACAATATCCGGGGTAACCTGAGTACACTCTTTACTCAGCAGAACACATGTATGTGCCTGAGGAAAACGTTGTTTAATGTATGAGAGTGTGGAGCCACTATCTGCCAAATCATCAATAAAATAAACATTCTCACCATTCGGGAGGGTATCGGTTGAAATGTCTTTTACTTCCTGCCGGACACCTTCGTCTTCATAAGAGATAAGTTTCATCACACGAATATCCCTGACATCCAACTTATAAGCAATTAACTGCGCCGGAATAAGCCCACCACGCGAAACGGCAACCAATGTGATATCTTGGCCTTGGGCGTGAGTTGCGATATTTTCAGCCACCTGATTGCTTAAATTTTGTACATCTTCCCAACTTAAAAATGTTTTTTCCATATTACCCTCGCTCATTATTTAGAAACAATACCATCGGCAAGCTTTGGCTCAAACCAAGTGGACTTTGGCGGCATAAGGAGATGAGCATCAGCCACCTTCAAAAGCTCTGCAACTGATGTCGGGTACAGCATAAAGCCAACGCCATCCGTTTTAGAATCAACAACACGCTCTATTTCCCCTGCCCCACGGATACCACCGATAAAATCAATCCGCTCGGAATTACGCAGATCCTTAATATCCAGCAGAGCATCCAACACGGTTTCAGAAAGAACACTGACATCCAATGATGCAACCGGATCTTCCGAACGCATGCCGGTGTATTCCAGCTCGTACCATTGCTTTTGCAGATACATCATAAACTGCCCCTTGTGTGTGGGCTTATGACAAGAAGATGTTTTAACCGTATAGCCTTTACTCTGGACAGCTGCGACAAACTCTTTTGGCGTATAACCGTTCAGATCAAATACAACACGGTTATAATCCCAAATTTTCATTTCATCTTCAAAGAAGGCAACCGCTAAAAAACGTGCCGTGTCAGTAGTATTATCTTCTGCGGCAAGGCGTGCAGCAGCGGCAGAGCGATGGTGTCCATCTGCAATATAGGCCTCGTTTTGCTGAGCAAAGGCCTCGGTAATGAAAGATACTTCCTGCTCACTATCAATCACCCACAAGGTATGCCGAACTTCATTATCCCCAATTACCGA
The DNA here is from genome assembly GCA_964410935.1 of uncultured Acetobacter sp. Lineage (GTDB taxonomy): Bacteria > Pseudomonadota > Alphaproteobacteria > RF32 > CAG-239 > CAG-267. The sequence goes on from CAYPIZ010000061.1 coordinate 1,283, forward strand.
AAAACGCGGTGCGCGGGTGGAGACCACCTCTTGTAAGAAAGATTTGACTTCAGGTATATTCTTATTTATCAAAAGTGCCGGACCGGTTTGCGCACCGACTGTGCGAATTTGTTTTACCCGATCATTTTCTTTGGCAACACGTGTCAATTCATGACGTTTAATCCGTCCTTCATTGTATGCTTTTACAGAAGCCGCCACGGCAAGACCGGTTTGAATGTGTGTCCCCATTTGCATTTGATAGACATAGTAAGAAGGCTTTTCGGCTTTTGTAAGAATCTTATTTTTCAGAAGATTGGAAAAATTTTCCGCTGCCTTTTGATATACGCGCTCTTCATAAGGAGATACATCCCCGTCAAAATCAATTTCTGCTTTGGAAATATGCAGAAAACTCAGCGGATTACCCGCAGCTTTCACTTTTGCTTCAGCAGAAGAGAGAACATCATACGGCGGAGCAGCCACATCTTTGGCGAATTCCGGCGTGGGAACAATCCCTAAAAAAGGAGAATAAATAAGATTATTTTCAAGCATTTGCGTATCCTTTGGTTAAAATTTTCCTCAGCATACGCATTTTAACTTAAAAAAGCAAGCTTTCCTTATAGCTGTTCACACCTTGTTTAGAAAGAAGATATTTCCGGATCTTTGAAATATGAAGTTACCGCACGGCCGATGGATTCCACAATTTTCTTGCGGTATGCAGGGGTACGCAGATTGGTTTCTTCCGTATAGTTGGAAACATAGCCCATTTCCACCAAAACGGATGGAATATCAGGCGCTTTCAATACGGCAAAACCGGCAAATTTGTGTGGATTGGTAACCGTTTTGATGCTGTGCTTGATATCGTTGACAACATACGCGGCAAATTTAGAAGATTTATTACGGCTATCATTTTGCGATAAAGAAATCAGCACATCATTAATTTCCGGTGAATTATCAGAGAAGTCCATTCCATCAATGATATCCGCTTTATTTTCACGTTCTGCCAATGCAGCAGCTTCTTTGTCGGAAGCGGTTTCTGACAGGGTATAAATGGACAAGCCTTGCGCTTTGCGGTTTACCGTAGAATCCGCGTGCAGACTGATAAATAAATCCGCATGATAGCCGCGAGCGATGGAAACACGGTTGCGCAATGGAATGAACACATCCGTAGAACGGGTCATATAAACTTTGAATCCACGTTTTTCCAATACCTGACGCAACTCTCTGCCGGCAGCGAGCGTGATATTTTTTTCATAAGTTTTATAGTATGGACCGATTGCTCCAGGGTCTTTTCCACCATGTCCGGGGTCTAAGACAACAATTTTTTTGCGGTGTGTTGAATATCCGACTGTCGGCGATACACCCGTTGTTGTTTTGGAAGTAGATGCAGATTGCGTAAACCCTTGAGTGGTTAAATCAATAACCAAACGCCAGTTTGTTTGTCCCTTTTGTGGCTCCAAAATAAATTTTTTCTTGATATTGGCATGGCTATTGAGGTTGAAAACAAGTCTTTTACCCTTATTTTTCGGTAAATCACCTAAACGCAATGAAGCAACAACTTTACCTGATTTAACGCTCGGATTTCCGCTGACTGAGGCATTATTAACATCAATCACTAACCGTTGCGGAGAATCCAACAAAAAAGCATCATAATTGAACTTTTCCGTACCATCCACGACAATACGAATATCCTCACCTTGATTTCCCGTACGTACATTTTTGATCATGTTAACGGCATAAGCGTTGGTATTTAACAAACAAATAAACAACATCAAACAAGCTGTTTTCAATATCGGTAATAGCTTTATTTTCATCAGTCCAGAACTCTTTTGTTATCAAATGTGGGGATATTTTAGCCTGATAAATCTTAAAAATGGTTTAAAAAAGTATTATCTTGAAGAATAAGATTAAAAGAAATTCAAAATAGCAAGCAAACAAAAAGCGACCTCTTTTGACGAGGTCGCCCTTTGTCCTAACATTTTACATTTTTTCCGGAGCATTGAACCCCAATATTCCGCAAACAATTTCCAAGGTTCTTAAAGTAGTTGAAATTAAAGCCACCAGAGCTTTCAATGTGTTTGTGTTTTCTTCACTCAAGATCTTTTTATCGTGATAAAACACATTGAATTTATTTGATATTTCATAGATGTAAGAACATAGGATGGATGGAGCATCTTTCTTATACGCTTCATAAACCGTGTGACTGAAGCGCGTTAAAGTGAGCGCCAGTTCTCTTTCAGAATCCACACCAAAAGTATAATCACTCGGGATCATCGCTTCATTGACAATATCGGCTTTAGTTGCCCGCAATTTGCCCAAGATAGATTTAATGCGAACCATCGTATAGAGAATGTAAGGTCCTGTATTTCCTTCAAAAGAAGCAAATTTATCTATATCAAAGATGTAGTTACTTTCTATCGGGTTCATCAGGTCACCATATTTTACGGCGGCCAATCCGATAGTTTGTTTGAGTTCTTGCAGCATTTCCGCAGGTAATTGCTCACCATCTTTGATAGAAACCTTATCTTCCACCGTATCCAACATATCGGATAATTTCATCGTACCACCGGAACGCGTTTTGAAAGGTTTACCGTCTTTGCCGTTGACTGTCCCGAAACCGATAAAAGACAACTGCGTTTTTTCCGGCACAACGCCCGTAATTTTAGCACAACGGAACACCCGTTCAAAGTGCAATACCTGACGCTTATCTACTACATACATCACCCGATCCGGTTGATAGTCCTGTTCTCTTTGAACAAGGGTAGCGAGATCTGTTGTTTCATAAATAGCTGAGCCGTCAGATTTTAGAATAATACACGGCGGAATCGGTGCGGTATCGGTTTCTTCTTTTACATCTACCACCAATGCCCCTTCTGAAAGATAAGCAAAACCTCCCTTTTTCATCTTTTCTACCATATCGGGGATATAGGCATCAGAATCGCTCTCCCCAAGCCACAAGTCAAAATCTACATCCAGACGACGATAATTGTTTTTCAAATCCGGTAGTGACACGTTCATGATATGATGCCACAGCGCTTTATACCCCGGACGACCTTTTTGCAATTCTACCGTTGCTTGACGGGCAGCTGCCAAATAATTTTCATCTTCCTTGGATTTCCCGGAGGCATAAGGATAAATTTCTTCCAGATCTTTCAAGCTAAACGGAGGATTTTCAGGATATGCTCCCGTAAAGTTCGGATCAAAATACGGTAGTTCCGGTTGTCTTTGGCTTAGCTCGTAAATAATTAACCCCATTTGCAGACCAAAATCTCCAAGATGCGCATCTGCAATCACTCTATTTCCAACAAAACGATTTAAACGTTTTAAGCATTCACCGATGACAGCTGAACGTAAATGCCCAACATGCAAAGGCTTGGCTACATTCGGCCCGCCGTAATCCAAAATAACGGTTTTAGGTTCCGATGTTTTTTCAAAGCCGAGATTTTCGTCTTTTCCCATTTCAGCGATATATGTAGATATGGCCTCATCATTTAAAGTGATGTTGATAAAACCGGGAGCAACCACTGTAACATCTTTTAGCACGTTATTTTGAGGAATTTGTGCGACAACATCATTTGCAATCATCAAGGGTGCTTTGTGATAGGTTTTCGCACCACTCATAGCCCCATTTACTTGAAATTGACACAAATCCGGACGAGCGGAAATTACAACTTTCCCTAAATCAGCTTCATAGCCCGCATTCTTAAAGCTTTGCATGAAGATTTCATTTAGTTGTTCAATTATCGTTTTCAACTTTATTCTCCGTTAATCAATAAATCTCGGGCTGTTATAACAGGGGATTAGTATTTTGGCAAGTCCTTTTTACGAATGATGATTCTGTTCATAGACCGTATTTTTAGGTTTACTTTTGTTGCGACTTCTTTATGCTGGGGAGAGGATAATTTTATGAAGGGTCATATTGCAATGAAGAAAATTTTAGCTTTATTGATGGTTTGTTTTGCCATGGTTCTTCCAGCCAAGGCAGATTTAAATCTCACAATTAGTGGTGCAACGCAAGCCCCAATTCCGGTTGCTTTTCCGAAAATTATTTCGGATAATAACGGTATTGGTGCGTTTTTAGGTTTTTCTTATGCTAACAAGGTACGTGACGTTGTGTTGGCTGATTTGGAACGTAGCGGTTTGTTCCGTATTATCAACGACAGAAGTTACATCCAGAAATTCAGTTCTATAGATGATCAACCGGTCTTTGGTGATTGGAAAGTTTTGAATGCACAAGTAATCGTACAATCTGCCATTCTAGAAGAAGATGGAAATGAGTTGAAATTGCGCTTTAAGCTGTGGGATGTTTTAAGCCAGAAGGAACTTATGTATGAAGTTTACAGTTCTGACAAAAACAGCTGGAGAAGAATGGCACACTCTATGGCTGATGCCATTTATGAACGTTTAACCGGTGATAAAGGTTATTTTAATACCGTCATTGCGTATATTTCCGAATCCGGACCGGCATCAAAAAGGGTAAAACGATTGGCTTTGATGGATCAAGACGGAGACGGACACCAATTTTTGACTTCCGGTGCTAACCTGGTATTAACACCGAGATTTTCCCCTGATATGCAATATATCGCTTATCTGTCTTTCATCAATAACAAACCGAGGGTTTATATGTATAACCTCCGCACTCAGCGGACAGAACTTTTGGGAAATTTCCCCGGGATGACTTTTGCTCCGGCGTTTTCTCCGGACAGCAAGTACATTCTTTTGAGTTTTGCCAAAAACGGAGTAACCGATATTTATGAAATGAATTTAGCTACCAGAGAGACAAAGAAATTGACTTCCGGACCAAGCATTGATACTTCCCCAAGTTATTCCCCTGACGGAACAAAAATTGTATTCAACTCCGATCGTGGGGGCAATCAGCAGATTTATACAATGAATCGTGATGGAAGCGATGTAACACGTATCAGTTTCAAGCCTGGTAGTCGTTATGCTACGCCGGTATGGTCTCCACGTGGCGATTACATTGCCTTTACGCGTATGCAAGGTGGACAATTCTATATCGGGGTTATGTACCCTGACGGTAGCGGTGAACGGACTTTAGCCTCCGGATTTTTGGTTGAAGGACCGACATGGTCTCCTAACGGGCGTGTACTCATGTTCCATAGACAGAATCGTGGAACTGCTACAACGAATGCCCCAATTCAACTTTATTCTGTGGATATTACCGGTCAAAATGAGCGCTTAGTTTTAACCCCAGGTGATGGTTCAGACCCGGCATGGTCTCCACTGCTGTAATATTAAACTTGATGATCCAAGCCCGAGAAATCGGGCTTTTTTTATGCCTTAATTCGGATATAGACCTGCTAACCTTGACAAACCTTCTTTGAACACCTATATAAGAGTAAAGCAACGTAGGAAGGATAGCTATGGAAATTGAATATATTTACCAAGACCCGAAAGACCAGGAAAGACTTAGTAAACAGATTAAGCAAATGCAAAAAAGCGATACTTTAGGGTGTTTGATCTTCTTCCTGTTTTTCTTTGGTGCTTTGTTTATTTTTCTTGCCGCTCTGCCCGTGATTTTAACCATTATCGGGTGGACAATTCTCATATTAGGGATTTGTATCATATACAAGGCATATGTGGAAGATATCATCCTAAA
>CAYPIZ010000062.1:0-6846 GCA_964410935.1 uncultured Acetobacter sp.
GTTTTTATTTTGCTGGGTGTTTTGCTCTTTTTTCAGTATCTTGACGGTAAGAAAAACAGATTGGTTTGGTGATATCTTTGTTGGGTGATTGCATTTTTATTTTTGCAAAAAGCTGCGATTTGCGGTGTGGGTTTTATAATAGCAAATGTCATTCTTTATTTTAAGAAAAAAACGGTTTTATGGCAAGATGTTATCAAAGCTGCAATCTTACCGCTTTTAATTCTCCTCGGATTAGTCTGGATTATGTATACCCAAGAAATGCTTTTGCCTTGGTACGAATATAATCTTAAATTCAGTTTAATTATCAAAAAATACTATGGACACTATCAATCAAGATCTGAAGTTTATCCATTACTTGCACTTATATTGGCAATTGTTGCCGTTAAATTATATACCTATAACCCTAAACGGCTGACAATTCTATGCATGTTTTTAGTGAGCGGATTGAGTATTTATGATTTCTCTCCACATCCTCAATATTTCTTTATGTACACTTTGCTAGGACTGCTTTTATTGGTAAAAACAATTACTCAAAATTTTTATCACCGTCCTTTAGTGCTGTTATCCGTCACTGTCTTGCTTCTCGTAAATTCCGGGATGACCTTGATCGGTTATTGCTCTGGCAGTGCTTATCAAAAATTTAGGAATAATTTTTACAAAGCCGAATACATCATCAAGAGTACATCTCCGGAAGATAAAGTGCTGAATGATATGTATGCTTATAATCTTTTCAATCCGGATATGGGGTATTATTGGTTTGGATTTGCTAATGCTTCGATTTTAGCAGATTTGTACTTAGGAAAAACATTTAACTATAACCGGTATCTGTATCAGAAGCCCAAAATCGTGTTAACGGATGAAAATTTTTATGATAAACTTGCTTATTCAAATTTTTCTTGGCAGATAAACCGGAATACAGCTCTTTTGCAAAAGGCATCACGTGGCGATAAAGATGCTCTGCATAAAATAGTTACACCCTATATGGACTACTGGGATGTGGATATGGATTTTATTGAGAAAAATTATAAAAAGACCAAAACTTTCGGCGATACAACAATATGGCAGAGATGAAACTGCAACCACAAGATCCTGATATAAATAAAAACTTGCGAAATAAAAAATAAGGTATATAAGTGAGATAAAGAAAATAATGGGGCTAAAAAATTGATAACTAGAAAAAAAATATATTTTGCCCTCATCGGGTGTGCCATGTTCTTTTCCTTATCTGCCAGGGCTGAAATCACTTTAGCGGTGATTGCTCCTAAAGCTGGGGAATATGTGAAAGAAGGGAATGAACTTTTTAGAGGGGCAAAACTGGCAGTAAAAGAAATAAATGATAACGGTGGCCTCTTAGGGCAAAAGCTGGATGTCTTAACCATAGATGACCGTTGCGACGATAGGTTAGCTGTGTCTACAGCAGAGATGCTTTCTCTTTTAAATTCTAAAGACGTTAAATTGGTGGTGGGGCCTTATTGTTCCAATAGTTTTGAAACTATTTCGGAAATATATGAAAAAGCCGGAATCTTTCAAATTATACCGACAACCGTAGCGTATAACACCGCCAGTACGGAAAAGCGTGGGCAACTTCTCCTATTGGGGACAAAATCCCAAATGAGTGCAGATTTTTTTCAATTTTATAACCGAAATTTTGCCGGTCTTAAAACCGCCTTTGTTTATAATGATAAACCGGAAAACGGGTATGCAGAGGTGGCTAAATCTTTGTCAGCAGAATTCCGTCGTTATGGTAAAGCGGATTTATTAAAGTTCTACACGCTCAATAATGCAGATGAAAGTATGAAAGATTTATCCCGAACTATCGTGAAAGACGGTATGAATATTGTGTTGGTGTTAGGAGAGGGGGATGAAACCGTTTCTTTGATAAATGCTGTACGGAAAAAAAGCAAAAATATCATCATTTTCAGTTCAAAACGAATCTTCTCCCCTCAAAATTTTGAAAAACTTAGCAAAGATGCTGCCGAGGGAATTTATCTTCTGGATGTCATGGGGCTAAAGGACAGCTTGCTATTTACGGAAAATTTGGTGAATCTCCGTTTATTGGGAATAGAACCGGAAGGATTGGAAGTGTATGCTTACGTTTCGGTAAAATTATGGGGACAGTTGGTTGAGAAAGTAAAAAGTTTTTCTTACGGTAAGCTTTCTAAAATGGCCAATAGCAAGGAAATGCAAGAAGATTGGAGCGAATTCTTAATGCATAGCGGGAGCATTAAATCTGCCCAATATATCATTGAAGAATATCGTAATGGGGGTTTTAAACAGGTTTATTGATAAAATCTGTGTTAAGTTTGGCTAAATTTCTTGTAACCTAAAAATATCCGCATATACTAAACAAAATTAATTTTTTGAAAAGGTGCAAAAATGGCTGGAAGTATTAATAAAGTAATTTTAGTGGGTAATTTAGGGCAAGATCCTCGTGTAAGTAACACGGCAAACGGAACAAAGGTTGTTTCTTTTAGCGTGGCTACAACGGATACTTGGCGTGATAAGGCCAGTGGGGAACGTAAAGATCGTACGGAATGGCATCGTGTTGTGATCTTTAACAGTGCCCTGGCTGATACAGCAGAAAAATATTTGCATAAAGGTTCTAAGGTTTATCTGGAAGGACAATTGCAAACCCGTGAATGGGATGATCAAAATGGCCAGAAACGCTCTACAACGGAAGTTGTTTTGCAAAACTTTAGTGGAGCATTGGTAATGTTAGACGGACGTGGAGATGGCAGTTCTTCAGCTGGTGCAGATATTTATGATAGCACAGCCTCTGCCGGTTGGGACAACACCCCGGCTGCCGGTAGCGATACCATAGATGATGATATTCCATTCTAAATAGAAGTTAGGGAGATGAAAAGAGCAGGGCTTATACCCTGCTTTTTTTATTACTTTAACTTCTTTTTCATTAAATCAAACAATTCTGCAAACTTTAGAGCTTGAGATTTGGCATCCCAGTGTGGCGCAATCATTTTAATTAAGTTCTTCTTTTCTTGTATAACGTCTTGATTGTGTAGAATTTGTCTTAATGCAAACCCAAAATGATCAGGATTATAGTACATTGGTACGATATCATCAAACATTGTTTTAACTCCGTTGTTAAAACGAATATAGGGGAGGCCGCCTTCTTCTATAACTTTAATAATCTTTGAATTAACAATTTCGTTTTTAATTTCTTCTTCCGTCTGGTCTACTAAGACTAACTCATATTTACTAAAATTAGGCTTCCCGTTTTTAATGTCATCTTTATTAGGGGTATTCTCAAAATTCTTACCGTACACATCAACGGAAAGGGTGTTGTTTTTTGCAAGCCATAGAGCCAAATTAAAGCCTTGGTTATCTCCGTAAAACATCAATTCTTTCTTTTTTCCGAAAGAAAAATGTCTTTTCATGTTAACCGCATCCGGAATATAAGCTGTTCGCACGTTAATTGCTTTCAGATATTCAAAACTTCCCATACTTTTTACAATGATTACGTCAAAATCACGCAGATTTTCAGGATTCTCTTTGTCAGAAACCACCGGTGTCCACAAAAAATTAATAGCTTTTTTATCCTGTACATGAGGCAAGGAATTTATATTAGCAGCATAGTAAAGGTTAAATAATCCACCCTTTTCGTTACCCGTTAATAATCTTGTTTTATATCCTTCTTTTTTTAAAGCAGAGTATAAGGGGGACAATATGTTTTTATCTTCTTGATTGGTGATATGAACATAGATGGTCTCTTTAAACAAAGGGATTGGAGTGTCCTTATAAAAATATATTCCCCAACAGCCTAACAAAATAAGGCATAATACACATAAACCTTTTTTCATAACTTATCCTTTCCGATTGTTTGAAACAGAGCTTGAAATTGATTACTGATAATTTTGTTCGTATAATTTTTTAGTGTAATTTCTCGGGCTTTCTCGGCTTTTTTTTGACGTTCTTCAGGATGGCTTAAGTAGTAAGCCAACAAGTTTTTCAAATCTTCTTTTGTTTGAAACATAGGAATACTGTTACCAAAAATTTCCTCAATATAAGGGCTGTATTTGGAAATAACAAAAGCCCCCGTTGCACTTACATCATATAGTCGGTTAATAACCAGCCCCATAGAAGCTAAGTCATCAGCTTGGTCATTCAACACAATCTTTGCTGAAGAATAGTAACGATTAAGAACGTTATTGGGAATATAATTCCCTTTAATCATTTTATCGGGAATAGTCCCCTTCCAATTCAATCCATAAACATCAACTGTATACCCTAATTCCAGAGCATACATCACGCTTGTCCTCTCATACCAGTTAGAACCGACAAACAATAAATCCGTTTTTAAATCCTCGGTATATTCCGGCTTGAATTTTTGCGGATTAGTAAATTGCGGTACAAAAACGGCATTATATCCCTTAGATTTTAAATCTTGCAGAGTTTTTTTAGCCGGCGTTGCGATAAGATCAAAATATTCCAACTCATTATTAAGATAAGCCTGAGTGTTATATTGAAGTGTGTCTTCCGTATTTTTAAATTTTTCACGTTTGGGGATAAAAGTTGGAAAGTAAAGATACATAATTTTGCGCTTATATTTATCTTCAGGAGCTGCTCTATTATATTTAAATTGCATATAAAGCAGATTTCCTGCCTTTTGATAATAGTCATCTGTGATAAAACCAATATTATTGGGATAATAATAGGGTCTCACATCAATGTTGTTTTCCGCAAAACCTTCAAGTAAGTCAGAAACAAGCCATTGATCTCCTATAACATCATCTGTCTGTGGCCACGGAATTTTTATTGCTGTTTTGCTATAATCCAGTCCATGATCTTCAATGTGTAAATCTTTGGTCGCTTGCATAATATTTTTTGCAATAATATCATTTGTGAAATTTTCTAGAGTAATTTTTTGCGCTGTATGAGCTTTTATTTTCCGTTCTTCAGGATGTGAAAGATAATATGCAAGCAAAGAAGCCAATTCATCTTTCGTTTTAAACATAGGAATACTGTCTCCGTAAAGTTGCTCAATCTCCGGCATATAATCGGAAATGAGAAAACCTCCTGATGCAGTTACATCAAATACCCGATTGCTGATAAAACCGGCTGCTTTCATATCATCTCTGGTATCGTTTAAGACGATCTTTGCAGAAGCATAGTATGTATGCAAGAGATCATTATCAATGTATGCTCCGCGAAACATTTCTGAGGGGATCTTATCTTCCCAACCTTCTCCGTAAACGGCTGGTTTAAAACCGCTTTCTATAGCCCATAATACGCTTTTACGTTCATACCCGGGTCTGCCGACAAATAAAATATCGTAGTTCTTGCTTTCATCATATTCATAATAAAATTTATCTGGATTTGTAAATTGAGGTGTAAAAATTGTCTTAATCCCAAGAAAAGCCAGTTTGTCTATGTAAGAGGGGGAGGCGACTGCAATTAAATCAAAATTCCATAACTCTGTTTGCAAAGAATACCAAGAAGGTTCTACAACGCCTTCCAAGTTTTTAAATTTTTCTGTCTGTCCCAGTTCCAAAGGATAGTACAGATAAAGAACATTTATTTTTTTATTGTCTTTTGGCGGATTAAATGGAATGAAGCCATGCATATAAATATCTGTTTGTGTACTTTTCGTTCCATTAGGGTAAAAATTTCCTTTATAGGCAGGCTCCACGCTATAACCGTTCTTTTCAAACCCTTGTTTTAGATCTTGTCCTAAAATATAATCTCCCCAATTTTTCCAGTTTGCATCGGAGGAAATTTTAAGCCCTATATCGGCAGCAGATACGGTATTTCCGTAAATTCCTAAAGAACATATCAAAAGGAACAGCAACAACCGCATTATTCTTTCTCCGTTGCGGTTACATTCATTAAAGAATGTGTCTTAACGTTGTACTTATATATATGAGTAATTAAAAACAAACCGATAGGCAAGAAAACTAAAGCATAAATCCAGAAAATATCAATTACTCTTACCCCCTGAATCCCCTCTTCCTGTTTTAATAAAAATTTAGGGGCAATAAGCATAAATGATGTCAATAGTCTTCCCGTCATCATATTTACCGAAGATGAAAGAGCCCTAATCTTAGGATTAATTAAGCGGTGGATTCTGCTAATATGAGTAATGGTAAACATAAGCTGAATACCGATGCATACACATAAAAAGAGAATGAAAGCTAAACACTCAATCGGTGTTAAAATTTGTGATCTCATAAGAATAAAAGCAATCATGCAACCGATAATTTCCAATCCAAAAGAGATATTTCCCATACAAAACAGAGAAAGCTTCTTGGCAATACTCGCTGCAAAATAACTGAAGCCGGAACGGAGAACATTGTTGATGAAAATGACTACGCCCATCACTTTAATATAATCCAACCAATCAGATGATAAAATTACTTCATTCATAAAACCGGTGAAAAGATGTACCCCCTGTTCAAAATTTCCGATTAAATCCGTTAAAGAGAGTTTAGGATTTATTCCGGCATTTTTCATCAATGGCTGAAAACTCCAAAAGAAAAAATGTGAAATGCCGACCATGAACCCCGAAAATAATACTAAATAGCGGTATTTTGTAGATTTTAATATATAACGAGTTGCTACCCAAAATTTTTTAATTCTTGATTTTAACGGAACAGCCTGCGCTTTTTGTGGATGATGAGCATTAGGCAAAAGTGAAAGTAGAAAAATTGCCGTAGAATAGATTATAAATTCAGCTATCAACAGAACATGAGAGCCGAATTTCTCATATAATCCGGCCCCGAGCAAAGCTGCAACCGCTGTGCCAATGTACATAGAGGCATTAAAGTTTGAATAGGCTTTAACCATCTTTTCTTCTTCTTTGTTTTTCTTCAGAATATCAAAGATAAAAGA
>CAYPIZ010000063.1:0-6805 GCA_964410935.1 uncultured Acetobacter sp.
TAAAATGAAAGAGAGGTTATCGCCTCTCTTTTTTATTTACGGGCTTTTAGTTCTTTACTTTAAAAATTCCCTTTGATAAAATCCCCTCCAGTTTTATTTATATTTGGAGTGAACGTAGAAATGTCGTATAAAACAGAACAAGGGTTAGACGCTCAGTTTAATGCAGAAGAGATTGAAAAACGCTGTGATGAATATTGGAGCAAAAATGAAATATATAAATATGATGCCACACAAAGCCGTGATAACAGTTTTGTGATAGATACACCACCGCCAACCGTCTCCGGTTCACTTCACATTGGACATATCTTTAGCTACACCCAGACGGATATTATCGCCCGTTATCAACGTATGCAGGGAAAATCCGTGTTCTATCCAATCGGGTGGGATGATAACGGCTTGCCGACAGAACGCCGCGTTCAAAACTACTACAATATCACTTGTAACCCAAAGATTGCCTACGATCCGAGTTTTAAGCCGGTACATATTGAAAACGATAAAAACGAACGCAAAGAAATTTCTCGTAAAAACTTCATTGAAGCTTGCGAAACTTTGACTGCAGAAGATGAAAAGATTTTTGAAAACGTTTTCCGTCGTATCGGACATTCCTATGATTGGAATTTGACCTATTCTACCATTAACCCGAAATCTATCAAAATTTCTCAGGCATCTTTTCTGGATTTGTACAACAAAGGTAAAGTTGTGGCTGTGGAAGCTCCGATTATGTGGGATGTCACTTTCAAATCTGCCGTTTCTCAAGCAGAAGTGGAAGATAGAGAAATGGAAGGATATTTCCACAACATTCGCTTTAGTGTAAAAGATAGTGATGAAACTTTTGTTATCGCAACCACCAGACCGGAATTTTTAGCCGCTTGCTTGGCTATCGTGGCTCATCCGGATGATGAACGCTATAAAAACCTGTTTGGCAAAACGGCAATTGTTCCGCTGTTTGATATTCCGGTGCCGATTGTGGCTTCCGAACACGCTGAAAAAGACAAAGGTACGGGTATTATGATGGTTTGTACCTTTGGTGATGCTGCCGACGTTGCCTGGTGGAAAAAATCCGGTTTACCGATTAAGCAGATTATCGGCTTAGACGGTAAAATTATGAATATCACTTACGGTGAGGGCGCGTTCAACACCCTAAACAAAGAAAAAGCACAGCAAAACTTCAACCAGCTGATCGGCTTACCGGCACAGGTTGCTAAAAAGAAAGTGGCCGAAATGCTGAAAGAACAGGGATTCTTAATCGGTGAACCGCAAAAGATTACTCACCCGGTTAAATTTTATGAAAAAGGAACTCTCCCCTTGGAGTTTGTTTCTTCCCGTCAATGGTTTGTAAACCTTATGGATATGAAGAGCCAAATGCTTGCTGCCGGACAGAAAATTGAATGGTTGCCGGCTTATATGCAACACCGTTACTCTACCTGGACAGAGGGTCTTAACCAAGATTGGTGTATCAGTCGTCAACGCTACTTTGGTGTGCCGTTCCCGGTATGGTATCAAGTGGACGCGAACGGCAATATAGATTATTCTAAAGTAATCTTACCGACAGCTGATCAACTCCCGATTGACCCAATGGCCGATACCCCGACCGGTTACCGTGAAGAAATGCGTAATCAACCTAATGGCTTTGCCGGAGATCCGGATGTAATGGATACTTGGGCAACCTCTGCTTTGACACCGCAAATTGCTATGGCTCAGGCAGAAAATGCACCTAACCTTTCTCTGCCGTTTGATATTCGTCCGCAAGCACACGATATTATCCGGACTTGGGCTTTCTATACCATTGCAAAAAGCTTAATGCACGAAAATACGATTCCTTGGTATAAAACACTTATCAGCGGCTTTATTTTAGACCCTGATCGTAAGAAAATGAGTAAGTCTAAAGGGAATGTTGTAACCCCGATGCATTTGATTGAAAATCACTCTGCTGACGCCGTTCGTTATTGGGCTGCAAAAGCAAAACTCGGTGCGGACACCGCGTTTGAAGAAAAAATGATGCAACAAGGACGCAAATTGGTGGTAAAAATCTATAACGCCAGCAAGTTTGTGTTTATGATTGTAGGCAACTCAACTTCTGCCGATTATACCAAAGACATAACGTCTTCTATGGATAAATCTTGGATTGCAAAACTTTCCGATACGGTTAAAGCTGCAAAACAAAGTTTCGAAAACTATGATTACTCCTTGGCATTAGATGCTATTGAAACACGTTTTTGGGACTTTTGTGATAACTATGTTGAGATTGTTAAAAAGCGGGCTTATTCCGAAGATAACGGCTCAGCTATTGCTACACTTAAACTTTCTTTAGACACGTTTGTAAAATTGTTAGCACCTTTCTGCCCGTTTATTACCGAAGAAGTTTATCAGGCCCGTCCATGGAAGAAAACAACGGATATTTCCGTTCACAAAGAACTTTGGACAAGTCTTGACGGATTGGATAAATTGGCAACCGATTCGCTATTGTACAACACCGTGTCTGCCGTCTCTACGGAAATCAGAAAACAAAAAACTTTGGAAAACAAATCTCAGAAAAATCCTGTTCTGAATTTGACGATTAAAGCCAATGAACAGACGCTCACCTGCTTAAAAGGTAACGATTCTGATTTGTTAAATGTGGGTAACATTGTTTCCGGTGGAATTGATTATCAACAAGCTGAAGACCTCAGCATTGAAAACATCACACTGGACAACAACTTTGTTCCCGAAAAGAAAAAGTAAAGGACAGATGCCTTTAGAACCGCACCTTAATTGGTGCGGTTTTTTTATCCTTTTTTGCGCAAAAGAATATACAATGCTCCAGCCCCACCAAGAGCTTCTGACGGATTTTTATATGCTAAAATTAACGGACTTATTTCTGAATGAGTAAGCCAATTCGGAACGGATTTTCGTAATACTCCGCGCGTGCTGAATACTTCATCATCAATTCCCTTGCCGGTGATGATCATAACACAGCGTTTGCCGTTGTTGTAGCAAGACTGTATAAAATCACAAACCTTTTCCAGAGCATCTTTTTCTGTTACACCGTGTAGATCTAACACAGCCTGTGGGCGGAATTCTTCCCGCTTAAAATGTTTTGCCAAGGTCCCGTCCATCTGAGAAAAATCATCCTTTTGAACGGATTTTCCCGTTTTCAAAACCTCAAACGTAACAGTGGTAACCTTATCTTTTCTAAGCACAACTTCTTTGGGCTTAATTTCTTCTACATGACGATTCGTTTTCAGGCGTTTTATCCCTTTAACCGCTTCTTCCCAACTATCCTCATCTGCCATAGGTGTTGACCTCTGTTCCTTTAGGGATAAGAATATAATAACGCCCCTCGGCATTCATCTTTCCGGCATACTCCAAGGCTTCATCGCCATGTCCCCAAAAATAATCCCCGCGAATACCACCTTTAATGGCGCTCCCAACATCTTCCGCCATCACTAACTTTTGCAAAGCCCCAATATGAGGAGCAGTCGTTTCCACCCAGAGCATTGACCCTAACGGAATAAAGCTCCTATCTACTGCCATACTGCGTCCGGCAACCAAAGGTAACCCCATTGCCCCTAAAGGCCCGTCAGCTTTCACAATACGATGAAAGATATAGCGATCGTTCAACAGCATATTTTTCTTAGCCGTATCGCCATTATTTTCTAGCCATTTACGAATATTTGTCATGGATGCTTCTTGTGGTTTAATCAACTTTTTTTCCAACAGAATTGACCCGATTCCCCTAAACTTATGTCCGTTGTTTTCAGCATAACCGACGCGCACTTCTTCCCCGTTTGGCAAAGTGGCCACCGCTGCACCCTGAATTTGCATAATATAAATATCAACCGGATTATCCCCCCACAAAATTACGGGAGCATCCAACTTGCCGGAATCAATTTCTGCCCGAGTATAATATTTTACCAGCTTACCGTTTTTGACCCGTCCGATAAGACGCTGATTAGGCAGAGTTGCATCAAAATCCCGCAGATTAACTTCCACTAAATCTGTCGGTTTACCATATATCGGGTATTGATATGCGCCACCTCTTTGATAGCTCGCCCGAATAGCAGCCTCATAATAAGAAGTAAACTTTCCCCGAACACTCCCGTTCGCAACAACGGCATACGGTTCAAAATGTTGCTCTATATATGTTTTTAATGCAGAATCCGTCAAACCGTTCATCTTACGACAATGTTCTTTATAAGCCGTCAGAGAATAACTCATTTTTTCGCTACTTAGCTGTGATTGAGATTTTTTCAAAAGCGAGTCGCATACCGGTTTCAAGGCTTTAGAAAAAAGATTTAGATTATCCTTTTCCCAACCGTTCAACTCCGCAAAACTGCTTTTTTGCAAAGAAAAAGATGTTCGTTGAACAGATGGCTGAGTTGAAGTCTGCTCTTCACCATAGCAACCGGCCAACAATAACAAAATTAAAAGAAGTCCACGTTTCAGCATTTTTTTGTAGAACACAATACCCAATTGTTGATTTTAGGATTTAGGCTTTTTTCAAAAGTCCAAATATCGGAAATTTTCTGCACATAATTTTCGTCCCCTTCAAGAACTTCCCCTTGTGCATCTTTCAGGAGGTTAACCTGTTCGCTCACAAATTTAACCACCACATTGACTTTATCGTCTGCAACAAAATTAACCGCCTCAACATCAGTCTCAACAAAGTTAATCAAATCCGTTTCGGAAACAACGCCCTGCTCCTTGCGCTCATTGACGATTCGCTCCATCTTTTGCAAGAGGTTGCGGCTCACCAATTTAGATAAAGTAGCACAATCCCCTTTGCTAAAAGCGGTAAGGATTGCCCCAAACGCCCTTTGAGCCCCCCTTAAAAAGAGACTTTTATTAAAATTAGGGATCTTTGCCATTTCCCGCTCTAACGGTGTGAGAGAAGATAAATCCACCGCTTGATCAGCAGAAGCAACTTCTGCTTTTTCCGTCATTTCCCGATAAACTTTTTCAAATTGTTCTTTAGGAATCATAATAACTTTAGTATCTTCACCACCTGTACCTAAAACATTTTTAAGTCTGTTGAAGATCAGTAAAACTAAAACAAGCAAAAAAACAATATCCAAATAGCCTGACATTTTTCACCTCTAAAAAATTTAACTTAAATATAAGAGCAAATATCTTTATTATCAACTATTATATTTGACGTATAAAAAATAAATTCCTATATTAAGGGAAATAATATATTTTTTGAAAGGAAAGATAATGACCAGCGAAACCGCAAATGAAGTGAGTATCAACGCACAATATATCAAAGATATGTCCTTAGAAGTGCCTAATGCACCGGAAATTTTCACCAAATTAAATACTCAACCGCAACTGGGTGTAGAGCTTAATGTTGATGTCAAAAACCTGAGTAAAGATAATTTTGAAGTGACTTTGAATTTGCGTATCAATGCTGATGTTGAAAAAGAAAAACTGTTTATTTTGGAATTGGCTTTTGCTGCTGCTTGCACGGTAAAATTACCTGAAGATAAAATTGAACCGGTTCTGTTTATTGAGATTCCGCAACTCCTCTTCCCGTATGCAAGACAGATTGTTTCTTCAAACCTGGCTAATGCTTCTTTACCACCGTTATTACTCACACCGGTTGATTTTGTGGCAGTATACCAAAGTCGCAAAGCTGCCGAAAAAAACGCAAAGCCGAACTAAGATGAGATTAGCACTGTTTCAGCCGGATATTCCGCAAAACACAGGAACTCTGATGCGTTTAGGGGCTTGTTTGAATTTGCCTTTAGATATTATTGAACCTTGCGGATTTATCTTTAATGAAAAAGCCATGCGACGCGCCGGTATGGACTACCTGAACATGGTAACCTATCGTCGTCACAATTCCTGGCAGGATTTTTTAACTTACCGTGACGCTCATCCGGAAGAATACGGTAGAATTGTACTTTTAACGACACATGCCTCTATCCCTTACACAAAGTTTGAGTTCAAACCGAATGATATTATCTTGATGGGCAGAGAATCCGCCGGTGTTCCGGAGTGTGTTCACCAATTAGCCGATGCCAGATTGCTTATTCCGATGAATGAACACGCACGCTCCATCAACGTGGCTGTTTCTGCTGTCATGGTAGTTGGGGAAGCCCTGCGACAAACAGATTTATTCCCTCAACCCCCTAAATAATATGCCAGAATCAAAAAAATTTAAATTTTTTTCATTTTAGGTATAGATTTGTTGCAAAAAATGTGGTATAGTCAGAGCGTTTTCAGAATAACACTAATAAAACCTAGGAGGTTAATCCAATATGAAAAAAGGCTCAGTTGCTACTTTCAACTCAGGAGAATATGTCGTTTACCCGACCCATGGTGTTGGCAAAGTAACGAATGTTACCAAACAGACCATTGCCGGAAGCGAGCTGGAACTCTTAGTTGTTAATTTTGATAAAGATAAAATGACTTTGCGTGTACCGATGGCAAAGTTAGATAAAGTCGGCTTACGCAAAATTTCAGATGAAACCACGATGAATGAGGCTATTGCAACCTTAAAAGGCAAACCTCGTGTAAAGAAGATTATGTGGTCTCGTCGTGCACAAGAATATGAAAACAAGATTAACTCCGGAAACCCCGTTGCCGTAGCAGAAGTTATTCGTGATCTGCACCGTAGCGAGAATTTAGCCGAGCAATCTTACAGCGAACGTCAAATTTATGAACATGCACTTGAGCGTTTGGCCAGCGAAGTTGCCGTTTATGACAACATTTCTTTGGAAGAAGCCAATAAAAAGCTTTTAGACACCATTACAGCCAGCCGCAACATCTAAAGAAAGCTTGTTCAAAAACATTAAAAACGGGGTTTTAATGCCCCGTTTTTTAT
>CAYPIZ010000064.1:0-6793 GCA_964410935.1 uncultured Acetobacter sp.
TTTATTATGAGGATACCGATGCAGGTGGTATAGTCTATTATGCTAATTATCTAAAATATGCAGAGCGGGCAAGAACTGAGTTTTTGCGTTTTTTAGGCATAAATCAGGAAGAAATGCTGAAAAAAGACGGACAGGGTTTTGTTGTGAGAGATTGCCGTATAGCCTATAAATCACCAGCCAAATTAGATGATGCCTTAAATATGACTTGTAAAGTAGTTGAAACGAAAGGTGTTTCTTTAAAAATGGAACAAAAGCTCTATCGCGGAGAAAATATCCTAGCGGAAATAGAAATTACATTGGTATTTTTAAGTTTATCTAATATGCGCCCCTCAAAGATTCCTTCAGAAATTATATCTTTATTCAATTAAAGCTTATTCTTCTTTATGTAAATAAAAAGAAATGCTGATGGATGCGACAATAATAGTTGGTACCCATACGGCAAACCAGATTGGAATATAGGAGTTTATTCCAAAAGCTGAAACTACCTGTGATGTAAAGTACACTGTAAAACCTGTAACAATGCCGCAAATAATCATTAATAAAACACCGCCTTGCCTTTGACTTGGTTTTAACGAGAAAATTCCTGCAATCAATACCATTGCCATCAGTAAAAATGGAAGTGAAATCAAACTGAGATGCCGCATTTTATAGCGTTGTACGGAAAATCCTGCTGTTTCGTAAAAATGAATAGTATCGGGTAATTTCCAAAAAGAGATAGCTTCAGGATCCACAAAACTGTTTTTTATACGCTGAACGTTCATTTCCGTCGGGTATTTGAAGTTGTTCAAAATTTCAGCTTTCTGACCAGGTTTATAAATGCGTACATCTCTTAAATTAAGCTCTTTATTTTCAAGTGTCGCGATGAAAGCCTCGATTCTCCGCTGTACTTGCATCTTTTTATCTACTTCAATAATACTGATATTTTGTAACCATAAAACTTTGTCTTTCATGCTTAAACTACCGGAATTGATAATCGCAATATTTCCATCAGACTGATTTTCCCTCATCCATAATCCCTGATCTGAAAAAATAAATGCTTGCATGTTATTGGACTCAAGTTGTTTCGAATACATCTTTCGTAGCTCATATAATCTGGAAGAAATGGGGTTTAAGGCACCAATCCAAAAAATACCTAGTGCAAAAACAGCAAGCAAAACCGGTGTTAATACACCCCAAATAGAAACCCCGGCGGCTCGGATAATTACAAATTCGTTACTTTTACTCAAACGCCAAAAAGTTATCATTGTGGAAACCATTACAACAAACGGAACAACTTTGTCTACGGTTTCAGGAAGTTTAGCAATAACGTATTTTAATAAAAACCAAATAGTGACATCATATTTTCCGGAAGTTTTGCGCAAAATTTCTATCATGTCAAACATCATAATGATAGCACAAATAATTCCAAGGACAAATGCAAAGTTAAGTAAGGTCTGCTTGAAAAGGTAAGAGCCTAAAATAGAATTTGGTTTCATCATCACTTAAATTCCTTAAAAAAGTCCTGTAGAAAGATACCGTTCGGCACTATCAGGTAACATTACCACAATGCGTTTATTTTTAAATTCATCCCGTTTAGCAAGCTCTATCGCAGCAGAAACTGCCGCCCCTGCAGAAATCCCAATAGGAAGCCCTTCAGTACTTGCAACAATCTTAGCCATATTAATCGCCTGCTCGCTGCTGATTTTAATAATTTCATTTACAAGTTTTATATCAAAAAATGGTGGAACAAAACCAGCCCCGATACCTTGTATTTTGTGCTTGCCTTTAGGCTCTCCACTCAAAACGGCGCTACTTTCAGGCTCAACAGCGGCAATATATACATCGGGATTATATGTTTTTAATACTGAAGAAACACCTGTTAATGTTCCGGAAGTGCCGACGCCCGCAACAAAGGCATCAAACATTCCTCCTGTATCTTCCAAAATTTCCATAGCTGTTCCCAAGCGGTGTGCATCGGGATTTGCTTCATTGTCAAATTGACTTAAAATTATAACATTAGGGTTACGTTCTTTTAAAATTTGTGCTTTATGAATAGCTCCACTCATTCCTTCATCTGCCGAAGTTAAAATAATCTCAGCTCCGAGGTGCTGAATAAGTTTTTTCCGTTCATCAGACATATTTTCCGGCATGACGATGATTAGTTTATATCCTTTTGCAGCACATATTGCAGCTAAAGCTATTCCTGTATTGCCTGAAGTAGCTTCTACAAAAACGGTATCTTTTGTTAACCCGATTTTTTCTTGCTTTTCAATCATCGCTAAAGCGATTCTGTCTTTAACTGAAAAGAGAGGATTGTACATCTCGCATTTTGCTAAAATTTCCGTATTTAAACGAAATTTTGTCGTAAGATTTCCCAATCGTAACAGCGGAGTATGTCCAACTAATTCAGTAATGGAATTATAGATTTTTGCCATATTAAGCCTCTTTAATCACACTCTCAACAAAATCACCTAAGCCATACATGTTAAGTCGCTCATTTCTTGCAGCCATAATAATGGCCTTAGCTTGAGTAATTGCATCTTCTAATCTATCATTCACAATTACATAATCGTAAAATTCGCATTCTTTAACCCGCTTTTCTGCTTGAGACATGCGCTTTGCGATTGTTTCTGCGCTATCGGTTCCTCTATTAACCAATCTTTCCTTTAAAAGTTTCAAAGAAGGAGGAACGAGAGAGATTGCTTTTACTCTGTCCCCAACTAAGGTACGCAACTGTTTAACTCCTGGGTAATCTAAATCCAAAATAACGTCTTCCCCGGCAACCAACATTTTATTAACAGCTTCTTTAGGGGTGCCGTATTTAGGTCCGAAATCAGAGTCCACATATTCATAAAGATCTTTATTTCTCACCATTTCTTTAAATTTAGTTTCATCAATAAAATAATAATCTTTCCCGTCAACTTCCCCTTCGCGCTTCTCTCTCGTTGTTACGGAAACAGACATCGCAATATTATCCATATCCTTTAAAATCCCTTTGATAACAGAGCTCTTACCACAACCGCTTGGACCGGAAAAAATAAACATAGTTCCTTGTCTTTTTATCTTTTCAGACATGTTTTCCCTTTCATCTACCTCATTTACGAATACTTTACCTTTAATATATAGCATAAAAAACATAAATAAAGAGTTATTTTGAGGAATACAATATGAATATTAAGAACATTTTGATTACAGGTGCATCTTCCGGTATTGGGGAAGCTCTTGCTTTACATTATGCAACATTGCCAGAAGTTGAAAATCTTTTTTTATGTGGTCGCAACGAGGAACGCTTAACGGCTGTCAAAACGGCTTGTGAAAAGGTTGGGGCAGTTCATGTTTACACAAGAATTTTGGATACAACCAACCGTGAAGCTGTGGCGCAATGGCTTAGCGAAGCAGAAAAAGTGGCACCGTTAAACCTTGTATTTGCTAATGCAGGTGTGGCTTCTCTTAAAGAAATACCTAAGAATATTTTTAATACGTTTGATATAAATGTTGGTGGAACAATAAACACAATCATTCCAGCGGTGGAAATTTATAAAAAGCGTACAGATTCCGATAAGGCTATCATCATTACCGCTTCTATCGCTGGGTATCATGGATTACCACAGTGTCCTTCATACAGTGCATCAAAAGCTTGTGTAAAAGCATACGGAGAGGCATTGAGAATAAGTCTTCTGCCGTATCATATTCAAGTGAATACAGTTTGCCCTGGTTTTGTACGGTCTCGTATTACCGATAAAAATCGCTGTCCAATGCCGTTTTTTATGGAGGCAGATAAAGCCGCAGCTCTTATTGCACAGCGTGTGGCTCGTAATGTCGGGTTAATAGTATTTCCGTGGCCGATGCGTTTGGGGACATGGTTGTTGAGTATTCTTCCAAACTCCGTAAGTGATTGGATATATAAACAATTACCTGATAAAGCTTAAGCTTGTAGATAGCCGTCTGTTTGTAATTTATAGAGGTGAGAGAATATTCCGTCTTTACGCTTAAGGAGTTCGCTCTGAGTTCCTGTCTCTTTAACCTCTCCTTTATCTAGAACAATAATCTTATCCATATTTTTTAGTGTGGAGAGACGGTGAGCAATGGCTATTACGGTTTTATTTTTCATTACATTTTTAAGTGCTTTTTCAATAGCTAATTCCGATTCGCTGTCAAGGGCAGAAGTTGCTTCATCCAAAATCAAAATAGGTGCATCTTTCAAAATAGCCGCTGCTATGGAAACTCTTTGTCTTTCTCCACCGGAAAGTTTTATGCCGCGCTCCCCAACAATGGAATCATACCCGTTAGGGAGATGCATAATCCTATCATGAATATGAGCAAGCTTTGCCGCTTTGATAACATCCTCCATTGAAGCGTTAGGCTTAGCGTAGCGAATATTTTCCAAGATGGATCTATTAAATAAACATGGTTCTTGAGATATAAGTGAAATATTGTGGTGCAAAGAAAACAGAGTTATTTTTGCAATATCTTGGTTGGAAATTAAAATTTTTCCGCCATGCACATCATAAGCTCGGAGCAATAAGTTGATGAGGGTTGATTTTCCGGAGCCTGAAATACCGACGAGCCCGACTTTTTGATTAGCATCTATAGAAATATTTAAGTTTTTGAATAGGTGTACTCCTTTTTTATAAGAGAATCTAACATTTTTAAATTCAATGGTGTTTGTATCCATTTTTAGTTCCTTAGCGTTAGGAATATCCACCACCTCAAATGGTTTCCACAATAATTCAATAGCATCTTCTAACTTGCCGAGAATATTTTGGAACTCGGTTACATTATGTGCGACATCAGCAGCACGACTTGTTAGAGAAAATGTAAATGTAGCACATAAAACAACATCTCTTAAAGAAAGATCATATAAATCATAAAAATAGAGAATGGTGAGAAAACTCAAGGTGAAAGAAAAAAGTCCGATAAGGGTATTGATGAAATCTGTTTGTCCATTCTCTTTTGCTGCAATTAAGGAACTACGGATGGCTGCATCTTGGTACTGACATAAGGTGTGTTTTTCGTGAAAAAAGGCGGCCGTATATTTTACCAAACGAGCATTCGCAATGCTATCCACAATTAGTCCGGCTGTTGCAGAAATCTTGCTCTGCATATCCTTAATGAAGACTTTAAGTCTCCTGGAAAGAAGGTAAAAAAGAAACACCCCGATCAACTGGATTGCAAATAAAATGGTCCCCAGCGGGATACTGATATTGAATAAAATAACAGCAACGGAAATATAGAATACAATTGTACGGGGAAACCAATCTCGTATGAGGGCAAAGAAAATGCCAAATTGACTAAGAATATTATTTACTTTGTTCAATATAAATCCGGTTTGCCAGTAAGTTAAAAAGGCGGTGGAATGTTTATGAACGTGGCAAAAGAGGTAATTGTATAAATATTTTTGATAACGAATTTTTACGTGTGTTAATAAATAATAGCCGACAATCCCAACAACCAGTGTGGAAATTGTGATTAAAGTATAAATGCCTAAGTTTTCCCATACGGCAGGTGAAAGGGCGTCTTTCGGATTAGCCCCGATAATCGCAATAATATTAGCTAAATAAATAGTGGAAAAAGTCTCGGCAAAAGATATAAACATTTGAGAACAAATGAGGATAGATAATCCCAGTTTGCATTTAGAAAATGTTTTAAAAAAGAGTCTCCAGAGCGTCATCTTAATTATTCTCCTCAGAAATGTAACCATTTGTTTGTAGCTTATAAAAGTGATTGAATAAACTGTTTTTCCGGTGTAATAAAGCGTTGGGTGAGCCGTCTTCAATAATTTTTCCGTTATTTAGAACCAGAATCCTATCCATCTGTCTTAAAGTGGAAAGGCGGTGGGCAATAGAGATAACGGTTTTATTTTTTATCAAATTTTCCAAGGCGTCTTGTATAGCAACTTCCGATTCGCTATCAAGTGCAGAAGTCGCCTCATCTAAAATTAAGATTGGTGCGTTTTGTAAAATGGCTCTGGCAATAGCAATACGTTGTCGTTCTCCACCGGAAAGGAGAATTCCTCTTTCACCGACACAAGTATCATACCCTTGTGGCAGAGCCATAATTACGTCATGAATATGAGCTAATTTACAGGCTTCCACAATTTCTTCTTTGCTGGCTTTGGGATTAGCAATTTGCAGATTTTCATAAAGTGAGCGGTTAAACAACGTTACATCTTGCGGAACAACAGCTATATTTTTATGTAGAGTGTAACCTGTAATATCTGCAATGGACTGTGTCCCCAGGAATATTTCTCCGGATGAGGGAAGATGATTTCTTAATATCAAATTGATAAACGAGGATTTCCCTGCACCAGACTGGCCAACCAAGCCCACTTTCTGATTAGGAGAAATTTTTAAATTTAAATTTTTAAAAACCGGGCGTCCGGATGTGTAGCCAAAGCAGACATTTTCAAAAGAGATAGAGTTTTCTCGCAAACAAAGTGGCTTGGCATCCGGTTTGTCACAAACAGTAATCGGTTTATACAGCAATTCCAGATGGGTTGCCATATTTCCGGATATTTCAGTAAGATTGCTCAGAGAACGATTTATACACTCAAACAAATGCGATAACTCATGTAAACTGGTAAAGGCAAAAAAGGCTGTCCCTAAAGATAAGTTATCCGTAGCCGTGAAATACAGAATAACTACATACCCAAAAATGAAAAAAAATCCTTCGCTTAAGTCTGCCGATAAAATATAAAAATTACGTTTATTTTCGGCATGATAGGTGGTGCGTAGATAATTTTTAAGTAGGGCATATCCCTTAAGGTGCTCTGTAAAGAAAGAACCTAAATAGCGCACTAATTTAAAATTAGCCA
>CAYPIZ010000065.1:0-6619 GCA_964410935.1 uncultured Acetobacter sp.
TTTCATAACGAAGTCCCCTAAAAATTATTCTTTACCGTGAGCTTAGTCTGTTAGGGTTAAATTTTCTTTAATGGCGAAAAATTATTTTCACCGTCAAAAATTTGAACGGCAGATGCTATTTCTTTATAAACGGCGATATATTGCTTAAGATTTTCCGCTCTTTGAAGAACAAGAGTTTCCGGAACATGACGATTAATTTTTGCAGCTCTTTCATTCACTCGGCTTAGGGCTTTATTGACATCACAGATGATAAAATCGACCTCAGTTTGATACCCTAAATGCTGTAAATTTTTCAACAGTTCAACATGTGCCTGATTGGTGCCGCTATGTTCGAGCATGATGTTATATTTTTTGGCGATGGCTTGTCTTAAAATTTCATATCCGATAATACGGGCCGGCATTTCATAAGTCTGAAAAGCTGCCTCTCGCCCTGAGGTCTTCAGCACCTGTTGATAGCCGCTTAAAGACGACATAATTTTATCAAAACTTAAAAAAAGACAGTTGGAAGGAATATGGCGCGTACAATAAGTACTTTTCCCTGCTCCGGGAATTCCTGAAACCTGATAAAAGCATGGATGCTCAATCGGTGTTAGCCCAGAGAGACTCTGCTTAATTAACTTTTCTGTTTCAGCCGTTTTAACATCCTGATAATTTTTCGTTATCAGTTGGGTTACAGAGGGCATGAGGACTTCCAATTTCATTGTTTTTCCGCTTTATTAGATAGCCATTTGTTCGTTTTGTTCTTTCAAAAGGTCATAAGTTTCTTCGGCAATCATCAATTCTTCCGCTGCCGGAATAACCAGAACTTTGACCTTGCTTTGCGGTGTGGTGATTTCTAACGGAGCCGGACGTTTGGCATTGGCGTTTGTATCCAGTTCAATCCCCAGGTAAGACAATTTTTCACACAATTTTTGCCGAATGAGAGAGTTATTTTCCCCAATACCGGCTGTGAAAATGAGGGCATCAATACCGCCCAGCACGGCAACGTAGCTCCCGATTGCTTTTAATATATTGTACACAAAAGCATCAATTGCAAAGGCGCAGTCTTTATTCCCGTTTTCAGCCTCTTGCATAATGTCTCGCATATCGGAATGTCCACCGGTTAAACCATAGAGTCCGCTTTCTTTATTAAACATCTGATTAAGCTCATCCACTGTTTTGTGCTGCGTTTTCATAATATGCAGGGGAATATACGGATCCATATCACCGGAACGGGTGGCCATCATTACACCGGCAAACGGGGTGTACCCCATCGTGGTATCCACACTTTTACCGTCTTTAATTGCCGTAACGGAAACACCGCCGCCCATGTGACAACAAATAAATTTGCCCTCATAGCCTAAAATTTCTGCAGCTTTCAAAGCGGCATAATTATGCGACGTTCCATGAAAACCATAACGGCGAATGCGATCATTGGCATAGTATTCCGGTGGAATAGCGTAAGTATAGGCCTCTTTGGATAAGCTTTGGTGATATGCGCTATCAAACGTTGCTACCTGCAAAATATCCGGCAGCAATTCGGTTACGGCTTCCAGTCCATGCACAAAAGCCGGTCCATGCAACGGGAGCAGAGGCACTGTATCATAAATTTTTTGCATTACATCGTCATCGATCACAACGGAACGATCAAAATATTCTCCACCATGCCCCATACGGTGCCCCACGGCGGAAAGCTCCGACAGATTGTGCAAAACCTGTTTGGTCAGAAAGTCCAAAATGGCTTTAATTGCATCTTTATGGTCTTTAACGGGAAGTTCTAAAGAAAAATCATGTTCTTTATCTTTTTTAACGACTAACTTTGACCCTGTATTACCGATACGTTCCACCATTCCCTGGGCCAGCACATCACATTGGCTGTCATCCATTTGGAAAAGTTGAAATTTAACCGTTGTTGAACCGGAGTTAATCACAAGGATTTTATCCATATTTTCTCTTTCTTTTATTAACGTTGCTTCAGCTTATAGCATATTTTTCGCACTATCGCAACAAAAAAATAGCCAAAAATCCTCAAACTGTGCAAATCAAAGCTTGAAAAAGGCTGAAAATACGCTATAAGGGAAGCAATAATCAGGCATAAAAGAGGATAGAAGATGAAAGAAGCCAGCAGAATTCAAGCCGTTATTGAAGTGTTGAGTGAGGTTTTTAAAAATCACCTTCCGGCAGACATTGTTATGGATAAATATCTTAAAGAGCGGCGGTATATCGGCTCCAAAGACAGGCGGTTTATCTGTGATACCTGTTGGCAGATCATTAGGCATCGTCTTTCTTTGAGCAAAAAGATAGCTGGGACGGATTCCGTACGTTTGGTTGTGGCAAAATATTTGATTGAAAACGGCAATGATATTGATTTGCTGTTTAACGGGGAGGAATATGCCCCTGCTCTTCTGACAGCTGAGGAAAAGAAAATTTTAACAACCTCTGTACAGGAAAATCTCTCGGAAGAGGCTTTTTATGAGACGCCGCATTGGTTGATTGAAAAATTTGACAATAAACATCTTTTGGAGGCTTTAAACGGTGTTGCACCGTTAGATGTGCGGGCAAATTTGACTTCTCGGGAGCAAGCCAAAGAACGCTTAAAAAAAGAGGGATTATTTTTTAGCTTTACCCCCTACTCGCCTTTGGGATTGCGCTCGGAAGATCGGATTAACCTGAATAACTGCATGACTTATCAGGACGGCGAAATTGAAGTGATGGATGAAGCTTCACAACTTTTAGCATTGCTTTGTCGGGTGAAGGCACATCATAAAATTATGGACTATTGTGCCGGGGCCGGTGGAAAAGCTTTGTGCATGGGAGCGGAATTACACAATGACGGTGTGGTTTATGCTCATGACATCAGCCAGGAGCGGTTATCCCGTATCAAAAAACGGGCGGAAAGGCTGGATATCCTTAATATCAAAATATGTCCGACCGTAACTGATGAAGATTATGACCGTTTTATCATTGATGCCCCTTGTTCCGGTAGCGGTACGTGGAGGCGTTCTCCTGATGCTAAATTTCGTCTGACACCGCAAAAGTTAAGGGATATTCAGGTTACACAAGCCGATCTTTTGGAATTTGGCGCTAAGCACACTAAAAGCGGCGGTCGGCTGATTTATATGACTTGTTCCGTGTTTAAGGAAGAAAATGAAGCACAAATCGAAACTTTTCTTGCAAAGCATCCGGAATTTACCCCGCTTAACCATCGGGAGCTTTGGCAAAATACCTTAGATATGAGTTTTTATCCCTTTGAATCGGAAAAATATCTGCATTTTACCCCGCTTAACACCAAGACAGACGGATTTTTCTTTTGTGCTATGATAAAAATGTGAGATTTCATGTGGGTAGATGGGATTTTTGCTTGATTTCACTTTAGCGCCAAGATAATATCTTAAAAAGTTGTTTTTTTAGGATATGCGTGGCATGATTTTATATCTGATGAGGCACGGACAGACCGATTGGAATGCCAAAGAGCGGATGCAGGGAGTTTCTGACAGACCGCTGAGTGAACTTGGCATTATCCAAGCACGTCAAAGTGCTGAAAAGCTTGCCATAGAGATGATTGAAACCGTTTATGCCAGCGATTTGAAACGAGCTAAGAAAACGGCTGAAATTGTGAGCGCTATATTGGATCTCCCCCTACATTACACCAAGCGTCTGCGTGAGATGAATTTCGGGAAAGCCGAAGGGGTGAAGAAAGATGATCTGGCAGCGAAATTTCCGTTTATTTACCCGGCATTTAATGATATTGCCAATCCTGAGCGCTATGATGTGGGGTATCCTAACGGGGAAACGATTGGTGATGTGCAGCAACGGTTTATGAAATTTTTTAACAAACTGTTAGACGACAAGCGAAAGAAAGTTTTGGTGGTGACGCATGGTATGCTGATCCGAATCTTTACGGAAACCTGCTTGAAAAAGAGTATTCGCTTGGAAAATGCCTCGGTTCTGCGGGTTACTTTTGATGAAAAAAGCAAAAAATTCCGCTCCCCGAAAGTTTTATTTTGATTTTTTGCCGGAAAATTGTGATTTAATCGGTTTAACCTCTTGTCAAAAGTCGTTTTTTGATTATCATATAGTTGTTTTTAATTTTTTGAAGAGGAATAAATGGTTACCAAAAAGACTTCCACGGAAGAGACTGCAAAAGTTGCTTCTAAAAAGACCGAAGCAGGCAAAGTCGCCGGCGGACGGAAAAAGGATACACAAAAATCTCCAATTGCCCATGAAAATATTGATGTGGTTGGTGAAGTTTTGGAAATAAAAGCACATAATGACGAGAAAAAACAAGCTAAACAGGTTAAAAAGCCCGTTGCTAAAGTTAAGGCTGCTGCAGAGGTTGTTGCACCTAAAGGGGAAAAGGTGATTACGGATACGAAAAAACGTGCTGCAAGAAAAGCCACCGTTCAGGCAAGCGATGCAAAGAAATTCCAAGCTTTGAAAGAAGAAAAAGAAGGCTGCTGTGCAAAGTGTTGCTGTCGTCAATTCTTCGGTAAAGTAAAAGAGATCTTCTATTTGTGGGCTCTGGCTTATCGCCAAATGTTTACATATAAAGCAAGAACTTCCCGCTATGAATTTTGGGCATTTAAGTTTGTAAATTCTTTAGTGCTGACCGTTTTGGGTGCTGCTGTATTGGTAAAACTGTACCATGCTATCATAAATACACCTCAGAATGAAACGGAACTTGCAAGTTTGATGCTGCCTTATGCTATCGGTGTGGGGATCGTTGTTTTGATTGAGTTGTTGGTTGTTTTGGCTTTGACCTGTCGTCGTTTGCACGATACAGGATACACCGTATGGAAAGGCTTTTTCAGACCGTTGGTATATACCTCAATCATCAACATTGTGCTTTCCGGTATCGGGATCTATGTGGCAGACGCAGAAATCACTTCAAATAGCGGTTTGTTTGCGGTTTCATGCGGATATCTTATCTTGCTGATTTCTTGGTTAGTAAACCTCTACTACCTGTTTAAGGTGGTTATTGTATCTTCTTTCATTGAAGAAGAAAAAGTTGAAAACGCTTACGGTTTACCTTTATACAATGATCAGTGCCATAAAGACAGAGCCATTGCTTTGGCAACGTTCACCATTTTCTTCGGAATTTTGATTTGGAACTTGTTTAGCGGATACGGCGCATTGTTACCTGTGGTATACGGCATGTAGTAATCGCGTGATGATCACAAAAAAAGACCTCCGAAAAATCAGAGGTCTTTTTTTAATGCAAGCTTTCTAAAACAAGACGGACCATTTCTGCCGCTTTGTCGGGGACATTGTGCCAAAAGGCATTATATTCCTCCGCCTGCTTCGGCTTTCCAACCACATCACTGATGATCCGCAAAGACAAAAACGGCGTTTGATTGAGGTAACAAACCTGTGCAATGGCGGCACTTTCCATATCTACGGCAAAGGCAGACGGGAAAGTTTGTTTGATAGCGGTGAGCTTGGTTTTATCCGTCAAGAATACGTCACCGGTCACGGTCAACCCGGTGGTGAGATACCCTTTAGGCATACGCGAGGTAATTTTTTGTATAAGCTCTTTCGGGGCAGAAAAATAAAGCGGTAAATCTTGCACCTGGCCGACAGCGTTTGGCTCTCCGCACCAGACATCATGATAACATACCTGTTCTGCCAGAACAATATCCCCCTGCTCCAGACGATCATCAATACCACCGGCAAGCCCCGTCGTGATGATGAGTTCAGCACCGTTATCACAGGCTTTTTGAGCAGCCAAAGCAGCGTTGACCTTCCCTATACCGGATTTTAGCAGCGTCAACGTCCCGTTAGGGAGGGTAACGGATTTTTGCTTATCCGTCCCCATAAAAGGAAATAAAGCAGCGACAGCGTTAAATTCGCTCTCCATAGCGGTAATCAAAGTTATATTCATTGTATCTTCCTTAATTGTATTTGCGCATAATTCCGTAAAGGACACCTTGAATTTTCAGGCGATCAGCCGTCAATTTTATCGGAGAGTAATCTTTGTTACAAGGCAGTAACCATACTTCATTACCGGCTTTTTTATCCAATATTTTGAGCGTTGCTTCCTGATTATCAACCAGAGCGACCACGATTTGACCGTTATTGGCACAATCCGAACGGCGGATTATAGCGGTATCTCCGTCAAAAATACCGGCCTCAATCATAGACTCGCCCTCTATCGTCAGGGCATAGAGTTCTGAAGTGGAGGAAAAACTTTTGGGAATATAGATATATTCAGACGGGTTGGCAATGGCTTCTATCGGCGTGCCGGCAGCAATTTTACCGTACAGAGGAATAGAGAGGGAAAAATCCGTTTCTGCCGTTGAATTGAATGGGATTAATTTGGCTTTTTCTTTCACAATCGGCTCTGCCTCCGCAGAAGGTAATTTAACCACTTCCAATGCACGGGCTTTATGGGCCAGTTTTCTGATAAAGCCACGTTCTTCCAGAGAATTTATCAAGGCGTGAATGCCCGATTTGGACTTCAAACCGATAGCAGCACGCATTTCATCAAAAGAAGGAGAATGCCCATGGAGTTTGATAAACTCATCAATAAAAATCAATAAGGTATGTTGCTTTTGGGTTAGCATAATTATTCCTCCGTTGTTACTTTGTTCAAATTTTGTTCTACTTTAGTTCTATTTTTACAAAAGTCAAGAGGTTTTTA
>CAYPIZ010000066.1:0-1937 GCA_964410935.1 uncultured Acetobacter sp.
TACTAGGGGGAGGGAGACCATAAGAATGAAAAAACTATTGCGTTTTTGTTTCATCAGTGTACTTGTTGGAATTGTTTTTGTCCCTTTGTGTTGGGTTATCTGCAAATTTTGTTGGCGATTTGATATTCTAAGCTCAAAGTCCTACACCGTTCTCTATCAATTTTGGGAAGGCGGTGGAACGTTTAAAACATTTCGCGATTGCTCGCTGATATTTTGTTTGCTTTTAATGCCGATTCTCTGGCTGAAATTAAGCTACAAACTATATAAATTCGGGCTGGGAAAATTCCTCTTGATTCCAATTACGAAGATTTATCGTTATTTTGACGGGCCTGCCAATGCGGATATTGCCCGAGTTTCTATTAAAAATATCGGGGCTAAGGATAAAAGCTTGGATGAAATTATTGCCGATAAACGTAAAGAAAAAAATGAAAACCTGGGGCATCAACATACTTCGCAAGATATACGTCGGCAAATTGCAGCAAAGATAGAAGAAAATGAAAAAGAATAATCACTTGTTAACTAATCCGCTTGTATAATCAGGGAACAGAATGTATCGGAGAAAAATTTGAAACCGCTTTTACTAATACTAAAAACCTTAATTATAGGGGCTCTATGGAGTGTCGTTTTCATAGACGGCCTTAGGGTTTTGTTATTAGTAAATTGGCATTTTGATATCTTTTTAAGAGCACATTGGCATATTGTTCGTGAAACATGGAATAGCGGTTCGCCCCTCGGAAGATCCGAAATCAGCTTTTTAATTGTTTTGGCCAGTGCTGTACCGCTATGGCTTGCAGGGTGGATTGGGCTGTGTGTTATTAAATGGGGGCTGTTCTTAAAAAGAACCTTCTTTAGCCCGCTATACCTGTATCGTAGATTGCGCTTAAAGACCAAGCCAACGGTTGTTGTAAAGAAAAAGTCAGCAGTGGAAGATGTTCAAACGGTTAAGAAAGCGACGGTTATTAAAAAGCCGGCGGCAACTAAA
Organism: uncultured Acetobacter sp.; assembly: GCA_964410935.1. Lineage (GTDB taxonomy): Bacteria > Pseudomonadota > Alphaproteobacteria > RF32 > CAG-239 > CAG-267. The sequence goes on from CAYPIZ010000066.1 coordinate 983, forward strand.
CGCCCGCCGTTACCGTCTGCAACCTTAATGCAATCAAATATCAATATGAAGAGTATTAATTCTTCAACTTCTTCCTATGGGGCAGGCGCGCCACTTGCTGCAAGCAAGAAAAATCCGGAAGTGCCGCTTGATCATGCATTATTCAATTTTGATGACGATGATTTTGATTTGGATTTCGGATTGGATAAAAAGGATGAAAAAGATGAGGAGGATAGTATTCCTTCCGCACTGATGGTGGATGAGCCGAAAGAAAGTCCGCGTGAAAAGAAGCCTCAACAACAATCACGTAACAATGGGGATAATCATCCGAGAAAACAAGAAAATAACCGTCAAGAAAACAATAATAGAAGGGAAAATAAGCCGCAAAATAAAGCTCCGGCAGCTGTCGCGGAAAATGGAAATAAGGAATCTCATACCCCGATTTTGGATGTTTTGAAACAAAAAGGATATGATATCATTCCGTCTGTTATTATCAAAAATACGACGATTGATTATGTGGCCGTTTCTAAAAATGAAATTATGCTCTGTCTTGCCGATAAAGAGATTGGTGATTGGTTGGCTGATGAAGAAAAATTCAATGATGAGGAGCCGTTGTGGTTCTCTGAGAGCTCACACCGTATTTCCCCTGTTCGCCAAGTTGATGTGGCACGGGATATTCTGAAAACGAAGCTTGCCGTGGCAGATTTGAATTTTGGCATCTCCGCCTATGTGATTATCCAGTCCGGAAATATCATCAATGCAGAGGATATGTTTGATATCTGGCGCAATATGGATATCAATGTTACAAGAATTAATCGTGGTTCACCAAAAGAACTTCGCTTGTTCTCTAAAGTTGTAGAGCCGTGTGAGGAAAAAACGGATAAGGCAACCATTGAGAAGTTGAAAAAATTGATTAGAAGTTTAGCTTAATTATTTAAGAGGGTAAAATGGCAAAAGAAAGAGGAAAAGAGTGGGA
>CAYPIZ010000066.1:2037-6275 GCA_964410935.1 uncultured Acetobacter sp.
CCTCTTTCTCCTGGGGCTTTGCCTGCTCCGGGGCCAAATCGGGACCTGTATATCGATTCTATGTGTAACACCTTGGTGGAAGATCCTAAAGGTGGCGGTGATCAGTATTGGTCTCAGGCAGGACGAGGTGCATTGTGCGGGCTTATTCACTTTGTGGCTTCTAAGTGTGAAAAAGCCCTGGCTAACGAGCGTTTTATTCAAAAGATCTATGAAGGAACTTTAACCGAAAAAGATAAAGAAGAGCTTACCGGCTATTATGAGGAAATGCAGGGCGGTAATCTGAGTACAAATGCTGCAAGGGCTTTGCAAGATTTACAAAACGGGACTTTGACTATAGAAAATTATCTTCCGGTTGGAACGTGGAATTCTTTCCCGGAGCGGTGGATTAACCATGAAGCTTGTATGGCGATGATTTTGGAATGGATTACAAATGCACAAATAGAGCAAAGTAATGAAATTAAACGCCGTATGGATGAGGGCGATCAAATGGCTGCTATGGCGGATTTGATGCGTGATTTACTTGATGCTGCCGTGAATGAAGCGAATGATTATGGGTATTCTCGCCGTTGTATAACAGAACTTTCCGGATTGAGTGCAAAGCCGGATAAGGAACGTGGTTCCGTTCTTTCAACAGCGTTTAACGGTATTCGTATTTTCAAAAACTCTGCGGTGGTGGCTCGTACCAGCTTTTCTGATTTGAAATCAAGAGATCTTAGAGGAATGAAAGACCCGGTAACGGGAGAATGGAAACCGATTTCCGTTTATTTGTCAATCAACCAGACGGATGCCCAAGCCTTGAACCCGATTAGTGCGGTATTTGTGGATTTGATGAGTGCATACTTAATTTCTAATCCTCCAAACTCTGTAAACCCGACAGACGGTAAAATGGGACCGTTCCCGGTTTTGTTCGTACTCGACGAGTTTCCGCAAATGCCAAAATTGAAAGCGGTTATTGATGGTCCGGCGGTAGGTCGTGGACAGAAAGTTTCATACTTGCTTATCGGACAAGATTTAGGCCAAATTTCAGGAAAATACGGAAAAGATGATTTGGAAACAGTTATATCTACAACAGCATGTAAAGTTATTCTATCACAAAACAACGAACAGACTGCTCAGCGTTTCTCCAAGATGATTGGTAATAAAACCGTCCAGACAACTTCCTACTCCAGACAGGAAGGAAGTATAAGTAATAAGGAATTTAATCCTTTTGCAAAGAACGTAAGTTATCAGTTGCAAGGTGTTTCTGCCATTAGTACAAACGATTTATTGAGCTTGCCGATGTTAAAGCAAGTTGTTTTGATGCAAGGCTCTATTGATACGCCAATCATGGCGGATTCTCCTCGTTGGTATTTGGATAAAAAGATGAAAGCTTTGGCTGCTTTACCTCCTGCACCGAATGTTCCGGATTGGATTGTGGCGCAACGTGCGGATGAAAATGAAGATATTTTATCTAAACTTGGGGTGGATTATGATCCTGATGCAGAAGAAGAGGTAGATTTTGAAGAAGACGAAGCCTAAACAATCAGATACGCGAGAATTTTTTATCACCCCTGTTTTAAAGGGAAGTGCTAAGTTTATCTGGTCTTTTAAGCAGACATTTGCGGTTTGGTGTGCAGTTAATTTTCTCTTTCTATTGATTTTCTTCTACATTCCGCATGGATGGAAAAATTCTCTAAGCATTTTATGGTTGGTTGCTTACTATGTTTATTGGTGTATTTTCTTGCGCTATGTACAACAACACCCGCCATATTTTTCTCTGGTAAGAATATTTAACGGTCTTATTCCGGTAAGTAAGATAATGTTTATCAATATAAGCATCTATTTATTGCTTACGGTAATACCGTTCATTCCGCTACTTATGGGGTTCAAAGACCGTTATTTGGAATTTTTTGAGCAGTATATGAATATATTGCAGAAGTACGATTCTTTATTTGGGAAGACCTTGTTTTACCTTTTTATGCTGTCCATTTCCCCTTATACCTTAAGCCGCCCGTATTTAGCGTGGATTTCTTCTGTTGTCGGAAAGAGTCGCTCTATTATTGATGCTTATAAAAAGACCAAGGGAAATTATTGGGCATTTGTGCTTTTTGCCTTGATTACAAGTGCTCCTTTCATGCTCTCCTATTATGTAGACACTTTATATCACACGCAAACGATCATTGTTGTCATGAGCGTTCTACCGATATACTTCAATGTCGTATTCATAAATATTTATAAGGTATTTTATAAGCGACGTCCGAAAACTAAAGCGTTAGCTGGTTAAATTCGTCTTCTGATATAATGGTGATACCAAGTTCTTGAGCTTTACTGAGTTTTGAGCCAGCATTTTCCCCTGCAACTACAAAATCGGTATTTTGAGAAACAGAACCGGATACTTTTGCGCCAAAAGAAAGAGCTTTGCTTTTGGCCTCGTTTCGGGTGATACTTGTTAAAGTGCCTGTAAAGACAATGGTTTTGCCGAATAATTTTGAATTTGTATTAATTACAACGTCAAAATCTTCTACACTGACAACACGCAATAAGTCGGAAATAATGCGTAAGTTGTGTTCTTCCTTAAAAAATTCTACAATATCAGTGGCCATTGCAGCGCCGATACCGTCAATACTTACCAAAAGCTCTAAATCTTGAGAGGTCATTGCATTCATAAAATGAGCAAAGCTATGATAATGTTTAGCGATTAAATAAGCCGTAGCCGACCCGACCTGCCGAATTCCCAGGGCATAAATAAACTTCTGTAGACTGATTTTTTTTCGTTCGTTTATGGCATTAAACAGCTTATTAACGGATTTTACACCCCATCCCTCGCGTTTTTCAAGTTCCAAAGAAGGTTCTGAAGAAAACAGATCTGTTGGCTGGTTGCGTTCTTCTAATGTAAAAATATCATAAGGAGTCTTGATGATATCGGATTGATAAAAATCTTCAATGACTTTATCTCCGAGTCCATCAATATTAAATGCTTCACGAGAAACAAAATGTTTTAAGCGTTCAACGGCCTGCGCCGGACAAGATAAGCCCCCCGTGCATCTGCGAACGGCTTCATCTTCTTCTCTGATAGCATGAGCGCCACATTCCGGACATATTGTCGGAAATGAAAATTCTTCAAGAGGAGTCTCTCTCTTATTAGCCAGCACCTCTACAATTTGCGGAATAACGTCACCGGCTCGCTGTACAACAACCATATCTCCAATGCGAATGTCTTTGCGTTTGATTTCGTCCTCATTATGCAGAGTCGCATGAGAAACTAATACCCCACCCACATTGATAGGTTCTAAATCAGCCACAGGGGTTAATGCACCGGTCCTTCCTACTTGAATACGGATGTTATTGAGTCTGGTAATAGCCCTTTCTGCAGGGAATTTGTGCGCGATAGCCCAACGAGGCGTTCTAGTTAAGAAACCGAGTCTTTTCTGTAACTCCAGATCATTTACTTTATAAACAATACCGTCAATATCATAGGGTAGGTCAGCCCGTTCTTCCAATAACGAATAATAGCTTTCCAGCAGTTCTTTTTCCCCTAAACATACTTTATTGTACGGGTTTACCGGAAAACCCAATCGCTGTACATACTCTAAAAATTCAATTTGAGTCTTCCAAAAAATATCGGAAACTTCACCCCAAGTATAAACTAAAAAACTTAAGTTGCGTTGTTTTGTGATTTTAGGATCAAGTTGTCTAAGCGATCCTGCAGCGGCATTTCGTGGATTCGCAAAAGGCTTTTTATGTTCTTCTTCGTTTCGTCTGTTAAGTTCAAAAAAATCTGCCTTAGACATAAACACTTCCCCTCTGACTTCAAAAACATCAGGAGTCTCTTCAGTTAAATACAGAGGAAATCCTTTAATCATTTTAAGGTTTTCGGTAATATCTTCACCGATTCTGCCATCTCCTCGTGTGGATCCGCGTACAAATATGCCCTTCTCATACAAGGCAGAGAAAGATAATCCGTCCATCTTCGGTTCTGAGGTAAAGACAATTTCTTTTCCGTCATTCAAAAAACGCTTAATTCCCATAATAAAGTCATTTACTTCTCCTTCCTCAAAAATATCCGCCAGGGACAACATCGGAACGCTCAATTCTACTTTTTTGAATTCGCTTCTTATTTTTGCGCCGATTCGCTTTGAAGGACTATCAGCCCTTACGAGGTGAGGAAATTTGGTTTCCAGAGCCGTATTTTGATGACGGAGTCGGTCATACTGGGCATCATCCAGATATGGGGCATCATTTTGGTAATAAGCAATATC
>CAYPIZ010000067.1:0-6246 GCA_964410935.1 uncultured Acetobacter sp.
GTAAAAAGGAAGGCCTTTCCCTTGGTCATTATACGTAGATGAATCCGGAGATTGCCCCATAATGATGTCTGCCAAGTCAGATAAATGGCATTTTTTAATATTTCCAAACATTTCCTTAAATTTAGCCTTGACCATATCATCTGTTTTTTTGAGTAAAGTCTTGTAGGCTTGTTTGGTTTCTTCAGCCGCCCACAGGATTTTAGCTAACTTTTTCTGTTCTTCTAATGAAGGTAATTCAAACTCATAATTTTTCAGGTGTTCCCATTTAACACGAGGAGAAAGAGAACCTGCAGATTTTTCAACGGCATAATCAAAAAAGTCATCATTTTGAATGATAAAAGGAAGTAATTTGGGAACGATTTTATTTTCAATCGGCGCAATAACAGTTATATCACCGGAACAAATTCCGTCAAATGGCGCTAAAGCTGCTTTTTTCAAATATGCCCGTCGGCGACCGAATAAAATATCTCCTTTGTGAAATACCTTAGTAAAAGTATTTTCGGTATCTTCACTCCATTCCGTTAATTGAATTTGTTGAGGAATAAGGTGTTCCAAACCAACAATCGGCATATTGGCTTTATCTGTTTTAATGCTTTTGCGGCGCTCTTTTGCAACTTCATCTAATTTCACCATCTTACGCCTCCTTACTCAACATTGCGGTTAATGTATTATAGCAATTTCGCATTTCTTGCGAAGATGTTTGCCAGCCGGCACAGCTGTTTGCCAACGAAAGTTCTTCAACTTTACCTTCTGTTTGTTGCTCTCTGGCATAAAGCGGAATGCTCAAAGAATAGTTATTTGCGGCAATATCCTTTATAGTTGTAATCTTGGCAAATCCTTCTACATCTTGATAATTTTCGTATGCGCTGGTTATTTTGTTGATATGTTCGTCTTCCAAATAACTTTGAGCATTTTTTCTGGCGACATCATTAACGGCATTGATAAATAAAACTTTTCCGGCTCTTTCCGGCTCTTTTTTCATTTTGCAGATTACAATGCAGGCTTCCATTGGGGAATTATAAAATAGATTTGGAGCCAAGCCGATAATGCAGTCCAAAATATCCATTTTTACCAGTTGTTCGCGCAGGTCTTTTTCCTCTTGCCGGAATAGCACGCCATGCGGAAACAAAATTGCACAACGGCCGTTTTTCTTATCCATACTCTTGATAATGTGTTGGAAAAATGCATAATCAGCACGACCTTGCGGTGGCGTTCCTAAAATATTACGGCCCCATTTATCATTTTCAAAAGCGGCTCGATCCCATTGTTTGATAGAATATGGCGGATTGGCAAGCACGACATCAAAAGTTTTTAATTCACCACGTTCTGTAAATGCCGGATTTTTTAGCGTATCATCATTTACAATTTTGAAATCTTTAATTCCATGCAAAAAAAGGTTCATTTTACCGATGGCAGCGGTCAACTGCGTAATTTCCTGACCATAAAGTTTAACATTACGCCATTCTTTACCTTGATTTTGCAAATGCGAAACACAAGAAATCAGCATTCCGGCACTTCCACATGTTGGATCATAGACGGATTCACCGGATTGTGGTTTTAAAATTTCTGTCATCAAATGCACAACAGTCCGGTTGGTATAAAATTCTTGTGCTGTGTGTCCGCTATCATCGGCAAATTTTTTAATCAGGTATTCATAACCTTGGCCAAGTTCATCTTCCGGGCAGTTAGCAATAGAAAGTGTTTTACTGCTAAAATGTTCAATTAAATCTTTTAATAGGGTATCGGGTAGACGGTTTTTATTAGTCCATGCTGCATTGCCAAAAACACCTTGTAATTTTTCAATATTGGCTTTTTCAATGGCTCGCAGAGCATCAACAATAGCTACTCCGACATTTGATGATGTAGAGCGAACATTTTTCCAATGATGCCCTTTAGGAACGATGAAACGATGGTATTCTTCCCAAGAAAGAGCTTCTTCTCCATATTCTTTCAAAATCTGCGCACATTCTTCATCGTAAACATCACAAATACGCTTAAAAAACAATAATGGAAAAATGTATTGTTTATAAGCACCGGCATCAATATGTGTCCGGAGCAAAACGGCCGAGGACCATAAATAGCTTTCTAATTCTTCTAAACTAATTCTACTCATGGATGTATCCTCCTTCAACGAGTAACCGTTTTAATTTATCTTCGGCTGTTGTGACAGCGCTTAATGCCTCTAAAAATTCTTTTTTAACAACAGCCGGGTCAATCGTTTCTTGCGTTTTTTTCTCAATATAAGAGTTTACCGACAGAGTATAGTTTTTTTCTTTAATCTCATCTAAGGTTACAATTTTGCACTTTTCAATGACATCTTTGTAATCAGCATAAAGGTTGCACACTTGCTGAATATCATCATCGGTCATAATATTTTGAGCGCGCTTCGGTGTATAAATATTGGAAGCGTCAATCAGGCATATTTTGTTTTTATGTTCGACCGGTTTATTATTATTTAAAATTAGAGCGCAAGCGGAAACGCCAGTGCTGTAAAATATACCGCCGACAAAGGTAACAATGGCTTCAAGCTTATCAGATTCGACCAACTTTGCACGCATTTCACCATCTTTTCCGCTATGGAAAAGAACACCTTGCGGTAAAATAATAGCACAACGACCTTTTTTCGGATCCATTGAAGAAACCATGTGTTGCAACCAAGCAAAGTCAGCACATGAATCACTCGGACATCCCCAGATATTGCGACCATATATATCGGAAGAAAATGCTTCTGCTCCCCAATTCTTAAGTGAAAACGGCGGATTTGCGATAACGCAGTCAAAAGTCTGCAAACTTCCGCGTTTCAAAAATCCCGGATTTCTTAAAGTATCTCCCTGAACAACATTAAAATCTCTGGCGCCATGTAAAAATAAATTCATCCGGCCGATAGCAGAATTGGCTAAATTTTTTTCTTGGCCATAAATTTTTCCATAAGAACTTTGAGTATGTTTCATATGGCGAATAGCCTCAATTAACATACCGCCGGTTCCCATCGCACCATCATAAACAGTATCACCATCTTGTGGTTTAATGAAATTAATCAGCAACTTTACAATAGAACGAGGGGTATAAAATTCCCCAGCATTCTTCTTTGACATATCGGCAAACTTCTTGATGAGGTATTCATAGCTATCGCCCATCACATCATCAGAATAGTTTTTATTACCGACTTTTATTTTAGACATGTGTTCAACTAAGTCCTTTAGACGTTCATCAGATAATTTGCTCTTATCAGCCCAGTTGGCATCATCAAAACTACTAAATACACCGGATAATGTCTTGGGATTAGCGCGTTCAATACCAGTCATAGCGTTAATTATGGCAGAACCGATATTATGCGTTTTTTCCCTGACATCATTCCAGTGACAATTCTCAGGAATGTCAAAGCGGTGGTTTTCAGCAAATGAAGCAAATTCTTCATCACCACCAGAAGCGTCTAATGCTTCTTGGGTTTCCTCGTCATAAACATCTGAGATACGCTTAAAAAATAAAATCGGTGTAACATAGCTTTTATATTCGTCTTGATTAATTGGACCACGCAAAATATTGCAAGCCTCAAATAAATGGGAAAAAAGCTTTTGACTTGTGGTTTCTTCAGTTACTGCTTTAGTCATATTATAGTCCTATAAATTTTGTTCTAATTCTCTTACCGTATCTTGACATTTTTCTTCGGCAGAAGATATCGTTTCTTTATATTGCGCGAGAGCTTCCGTATATTTTTGAGCTATTTCTTTTTGTTTTTCAAACGGAAGATAAGGAATCTCAATATTTTCAAGGTCACGATAGCTGATGTTCATAACAGCAGTGCCTTGTTGAGTGGATTTAATAAGCTTTTTACCGATAGCACTGTCCAAAAATAGTTTTAAGTATATTCCAGATAAGGCACCTGATTTTGGCCTAATGATGATTAAATTTGATGAGGCAATACAAGGATATGTTTGCTCCTTAAATACAGCGGTCCGAATAGCGGTTCCACGTGCCGGTAAAAGTAAATCATCAGTTATGAGGATATAATTCGCTACACGACGCTCTTGCTCCTCCAGATGGTCGAGTGAATTGTAATCAATATCGTACTCTAGAATGTTGGATATATTTACAACGCCAATGGAGCCGGTCGGATTTTTTTCAGTAATAGCTTTGCCTCTAAAAATTTCTGCAACATCTTTTAATGGTATCTTTCGGACTGATGAATTTTGATATTGTGTCCAATCATCATCTTGTGAGGCGAAAATTTTATCAACATTCCAATCACCCAGAACATCAAGTTCTTCCGGCATAACAAATGTTTCGTCTTGCAATTTTAGTTTTAAGCTTCCTAAACGGCGATTAACCGGATTATCATTCTCAAAAACATAGCGTTTGATTGAAGTATCTTCATTGCCTTTGGCCGCAATGGTGAATAAAAATGTTTTCACTCCTGTGTTAGATAAAATTCCAACCGGTAATTCCGCTATTTCATCCAGTGAATAGGACTGCTGAATAAAACGCCTGAAATCTTTAACTCGACCAGACGCGAAAGTAACGCGAGCAGGTAGTAAAATAATCAACTTACCAACCGGTGAGAGGTGCAATAATAAATTTTCAGTAGCAATAAGCTCATATTCTTTGCACATGAATTGGTTGTCTCGATTGAAAGAAGGACTTGTTCCAAAATTTGGAACACTTAAAATAGTGTCAAACTTTTCATTGATAAAATCGGGTTCATATATTTGTTCTTGTCTTATTTGAATATTTCTTTGGTTCTTAAATATTTCCGTAAGCAAAATATATTCAAATTTTCTGGCGGTTGTTATGGTGTATCGGCAATTTTCGTTGTTTGCGACAATTAATGTCAAAAAGGGGGCAAATTTTTCGCCTTCTGGTATTAACATTGTGTTGCCAGGATTTTTTATATTCCGCATTACAAGATTAAAGAATGTTTTTAATAAAAATGAAGTGTTTGGAATTCTGCTAGTATATCTTTCCTTTAGCGCTAACAATACCTCATAATCAATATCACCGGTTATAAAATGGAATGCCGACATTAATGCTTGTCGGTTTACAAAAGGGACAGATAAATCTAACTGATGAGACAATTTTTCACATTCTACCCACAATTCATTTTCGTAAACTGTGGATGGAAACATTTTTTGTAATTCTTTGACAATATATATAGCGGCATCTTCTTGATTGTTATTCACAAGTCCTCTTAAACAATCAACCGCCCGGACGACATTCTCAAATGATTGAGTATCTTTCATGATATAGCGCTCCTATTAATACGATAAACGCTATATACCATATTAAAGATAAAATGTCAATATCTTTTTTGAGTATTTTAATACCAAAATTATATTTTAATGTAAAATTAACTCTTGACACTCACGATTTTAAATAATATAAAGGAGTCGTTCCGAGAGGAATGACTCCTTTAAAAGGTTCGGTCAATAGAATGACCCTAAATGCAAACATCATTCTATAACACCTTTTTAAGAGAAGTCAACTAGAACTTTTGTGGCATACGACCGATATTCCACTCTTCAATTGGAGAAGAATACGATGATAGAAGTCGTAAACGCGGTTGGGACATCCGATGAAAAATGCCCAAGTGGATATAATAGCTGGCTAGATTATTGGAACAGAATGACCGGAAAATCTGCGGCATATTGTAGACATTGTCATGAACGGACTTCTGATTTATGTGGTGGTCATGTTCAAAAGGTTGAACAACGTAGTGATGATAAATGGTATAGACTTCCAGTATTATACATTACGCCTATTTGCTATAAATGCAATAACCCAGAAAATTCCAAAATTTTTAATGTTGATGAAAAAGATTTGGTAAGAGTGCCGTAAGCTTTTCAAAGACAGCACAGCTCCCTCATATTTTTGTGTGAGGGAGTTTTTTTATTGCTTTTTTCAGAAAAATTACATAGTCTCCCCATTATGAAAGGTAAAATTTATGATCAAAGTTTTATTTGTCTGTTTGGGGAATATATGTCGGTCGCCGATGGCAGAGTTTGTGTTTAAGCAGATGGTGGCAGAAAAAGGTTTGTCTGACCGGTTTGAAATTGATTCGGCAGCAACGGAAAGTTATAACGAAATGTGTCATGCCGGCATTCATCATGGCACGCGTGAGATGTTAAAATCGATGCATATTCCGTTTGAGGAGCATTATTCTCGGCGTATCCGGCCGGCTGATTATGCATATTTTGATTATATTTTGGCGATGGACGACAGTAACATTGAGGACATTCAATCACTTGTTGG
>CAYPIZ010000068.1:0-6218 GCA_964410935.1 uncultured Acetobacter sp.
TTAATATTTACTAAAGAGATTAAAAAAGCGGCCTGAGACCAACCCAAGCCGCTTTTGAAAACAATATAGTGTCAGATTACTTCTTTTCCGGAATAATCTCACCTTCCAAAGTATATTTCTCAACTTTGGCATTCTTACGCAAATCTTCAAAGATCTGTGCAATAACTTGTTGTGTAACCATGTTCTTCAACTGTGGTTCAACTTCTTTGAGTTCCAACGGTTTGGAAGCTCTAACATCTTCAACCAAAATAACGTGATATCCGAATTCCGTCTTAACCGGAGTTTTAGAATACTCACCTTTATTCATCTTGAATGCTGCATTAGAAAATTCCGGAACCATCATATCTTTGGTGAAATATCCCAAATCAACCTGGTCTTTAGAATATTCTTTAGCCAACTTTACAAAATCGCCGCCTTTTTTCAACTTAGCGATAACTTCGTTTGCTTTATCTGCGCTATCAACCAAAATGTGTTTTGCTTTGATTTCTTTTTGGCTTTCAAACTTAGATGTATATTCATCATAAAGTTTTTTGATAGCATCTTCATTAACTCTCTCTTCAACTTGCTTTTCAAGATAAAGTTTTCTAGCTAAATCTTCCTTAGCTGTAACCAGCTGTCTTTGATATTCTGCGCTATCTTCAATCTTAGCGGCTTGCGCTGCCTGATAAACCAATTTGCTGTTAACAAAAACATCCAATGTCTTTGCATAAAATTCTTCAAAAGGAACAGAGTTTTTGATTTGCGGATGATCAGCATAGCTCTGCTTCAAATCATTAATATAAATAACTTCACCGTTAATCTTTGCGGCAACACCTTTATCAGCTGCATTCGCGTTATATACCTTAAAAGATACAAAAGAAGCAACGGCAACAACAACCACTGCCACAGCAGAAATTGTAAAACCTACGAGTCTTTTCTTCATAAAATACCTCCAAAATAAAAGTTTTTTTCTTTACTCATATACACATATATACTGATTTAAAAAATATTCAAAGTATTTTTTACTTGGCGTTTATAACTTTTGTTGATAGTATTGACTTTATGTAAGATTCACACTAAATGTAGCTAAAAAGGAAAAATATATAAGGTAATAAGATGTTAACAGATATTGCACGTAAAATTTTTGGCTCTGCCAATGACCGCTTTGTAAAAAAACAATATAAGATTGTTGATCAAATAAACGCTTTGGAAGAACTTTTTTCCAAACTTTCAGATGAAGAATTAAAAGAAAAAACTATTGAATTTCGTTCTCGGTTAAAAGAGGGGGAAACCCTTGATGATATTTTGCCGGAAGCTTTTGCTACTGTACGTGAAGCTGCAAAACGTACCCTTGGACAACGTCATTATGATGTTCAGCTCATTGGCGGTATTGTGCTGCACAAAGGCATGATTTCCGAAATGAAAACCGGTGAGGGTAAAACGCTGGTGGCCACTCTTGCTGCATATTTAAACGCTATTGAACAAAAAGGTGTGCATATCGTTACGGTAAACGATTATTTGGCAAAACGTGATGCCGAATGGATGGGACAGGTTTACCGCTTTTTAGGCTTAACCGTAGATTATATTGTTCACGAAAAAGATGATGAACAACGCAAAGCTGCCTACAATGCCGATATTACTTATGGAACAAACAACGAACTCGGTTTTGACTATTTGCGTGATAACATGAAATTTTCTCTGGCAGAGCGCGTTCAACGTGATTTCAACTATGCTATTGTAGATGAAGTCGATTCTATTTTGATTGATGAAGCAAGAACACCTTTGATTATTTCCGGTGCGGCGGAGGATTCGTCCGAGAAATATGTTTTAGTTAACAACATCATTCAAAAAATAGTTCCTGCCGACTATGAAAAGGATGAAAAAGCTAAAAACGTTACCTTAACGGAAGTTGGTATGGAACACGTTGAAAAACTTTTAAAAGAGATTGGTCTAATCACCGACGGTGGCTTATATGACGTTAAAAACGTTCAATTGGTAAACCATGTTAACCAGGCTTTGCGAGCCAACGTAATGTTCACACGTGATGTAGATTACCTTGTTCGCGATGGAAAGGTTCTGATTATTGACGAATTTACCGGCCGTGTTATGGAGGGACGTCGGTATAGTGACGGTTTACACCAGGCTTTGGAAGCCAAAGAAAATGTTGAGATTCAATCCGAAAATCAAACATTGGCTTCTATCACATTCCAAAACTATTTCCGTTTATACCCGAAACTTGCCGGTATGACCGGTACTGCTATGACGGAAGAGGCGGAATTTGGTGATATCTACAACTTAGCTTGCGTAGAAATTCCTACTAATCGTCCGATTCTCCGTAAAGATGAGCATGATTGCATTTATCGTACAGAAAAAGAAAAATACAAAGCAATTATTGATACAATCAAAGAATGTCACGCCAAAGGACAGCCTGTTTTGGTGGGAACAACTTCTGTTGAAAAATCCGAAGTTATTGCCAATCTTTTAAAAGCACAGACGGATATTAAGTTTGAAGTATTAAACGCAAAACATCACGAGCGCGAAGCCGCTATTGTTGCCGAAGCCGGACGGTTCGGGGCTGTCACCATTGCCACCAACATGGCTGGACGCGGTACGGATATTCAGCTTGGCGGCAACCCGGATGTTGCCCTTAAAAAAGCACTTAAAGGCGACGAGTCGCCTGAGGAAATTTCTGCATTAAAGGCAAAAATCAAAGCAGAAATTGAACAAGATAAAGAAAAAGTTTTAGCCGCTGGCGGATTATATATTTTAGGTACGGAAAGACATGAAAGTCGCCGTATTGATAACCAATTAAGAGGACGTTCCGGCCGTCAGGGAGATCCCGGTACTTCAAAATTCTTCCTTTCTTTGGAAGATGATTTGATGCGTATTTTCGGCTCCGAAAGAATGTCTGAGATGTTAAAGCGTCTTGGCTTACCGGAAGGAGAAGCCTTAGTACACCCCTTCATCAGCAAAGCACTTGAAAAAGCACAAAAGAAGGTTGAAGAACGTAACTTTGATATTCGTAAGAGTTTGCTCAAATACGACGATGTGATGAATGATCAACGCAAAGTTATCTACGAACAAAGAAAAGAATTGATGTCTGCTGATGATATATCTGACACAGTACTTGATATGCGCCATGATTATTTGACGGCACTGATCTCTAACAGTATTCCACACGGTACATTACCGGAAGAATGGAATTTAAATCGTTTGAAACAAGATTTGTTCAGCATTACAGGATTAAATTTACCGGTAGAAGATTGGGCAGCTCAGCCTAATACCGACAGCGAAGATATGGTTGAAAAGATTTTAACGGAAACGGATACAAGAATTGCAGACAAAAACAAAAATGTCCCGCAAAATATTGTGCGACTGGTAGAAAAGAGCATTGTTTTGCAATCTTTGGATCAACTTTGGAAAGAACATATTGCCACCTTGGAATTGATGCGGCACACCATTGTGTTAAGAGCTTACGGACAAAAAGATCCGCTGAACGAATATAAGCGTGAAGCATTTAATATGTTCTCTGATATGCTGGACATCCTGAAAGAAAAAATTACCGTTATTACCTGCCATGCCACAATCCAAACTCAGAGTGGTGAGGATGTTCGCGAACAGGAATTAAGACGACAAAATCAAAAAATGAGTGCTTTCCATGAACAATTAAACGGTCAAGCACCTGTTGCCCCTGAAAACCAAACTGCGGTTCCGGAAGAAAACGGACACCCGGAATGGAAAAATATTTCCCGCAACAGCCCCTGCCCTTGTGGAAGCGGTAAAAAATACAAGCACTGTCATGGAAAGGTTGCTTAAAGATGACAACACCATTGCTCAAAATAACCGATCTTCATGCTGCCGTTGGCGATAAAGAAATCATTAAAGGTCTAAATCTGACCATTAATGCCGGCGAAACACACGCCATAATGGGGCCAAACGGGGCGGGAAAATCCTCTTTATCACACGTATTAAGCGGTAAAAACGGTTATGTTGTAACTTCCGGAACAGTGGAGTTTAAAGGGAAAAACCTCTTAAATATGACAACAGAGGAAAGAGCACATAACGGTCTGTTTCTTTCCATGCAATATCCGGTAGAAATTCCCGGAGTCGTTGTTTCAAATTTCTTGAAGCAAGCGGTTAATTCCTGCCGAAAAGCCCGTGGTGAAGAAGAACTTGATATGCTCGGTTTTATGAAACTTTTACGGGCAGAAGCAGCAAAACTTGGAATTTCACCAGAAATGTTAAAAAGATTTGTTAATGTCGGCTTTTCCGGTGGAGAAAAGAAACGTTTTGAAACGCTACAGATGGCTTTACTTAAACCGAATTTTTGTATCTTAGATGAAATCGATTCCGGTTTGGATATTGATGCCCTAAAAACAGTTGCAGAGGGGGTAAATGCTCAAAGAAGCAAAGATAATGCTTTCTTAATCATCACCCACTACCAAAGATTGCTTTCTCACATTGTTCCCGATGTTGTGCATATTTTTGCTGACGGACATATCATTAAAACCGGTGACAAATCTTTGGCTCTGGAATTGGAAGCCAATGGCTATGCCGAATTTTTGGAAGAATAGCTAATGACAACTTTACCGCTGCTTCATGATGTTGAATTAAATCTGGACGAAATTCCGGCTGTTTATGCTTTGCGCCAAAATGCAAGAAAAACTCTTTTGCAAACAGGATTCCCTACAAAGAAAACCGAAGCGTGGAAATACACGGATATTTCTCCGATTTTAAACAGCAACCTTAAGTTTGAAAATAAAGAACATCATTGTTCACATGATCATTGTACTTGCGGGTGCACTCAACAAGAAGATACAGGGTTTATAGAAATAAATTTTTGCCATGGACAATTGCATGTAGAAGAATATAACACACCTAAAGGCTTGGTTATCACCCCTCTACCGATTGCCTTGTTTGAGGGAGAATACAAAAAATATCTGCTCAATGTTGAATTGGAAAATCACCCTTTTGCAGCGTTAAACACCGCCTACTTGGAACAAGGCGTTTGCATTTTAGTAGAGAAAAACAGCAAGATTGAAAAACCGATAATGATTCGCTACAATCAAAGTGAGTGTGAAAACCAACAAATCCATATCCACAATCTTTTCATTTTAGAACAAAATACGGAATTGGAAATAGTAGAAGAGTTTAATTCAAAAACAGATGTTTGTTGTTTGAACAATCTTGTTAATGAAGTTTATCTGAAAAACAATGCAAAATTACACCATTACGTCAAGCAGACAGAAAGCACTAAAACTTACCATCTTGCCCTTAATGCCGTAAAAGCATACGAGGGAGCTGTCTACAAGCAATACTACTATGCTAATGGTGCAAAAATTTGCCGTCAGGAGAATTTAATCAATTTAATGCAACCTAATGCATCAGCTGAGGTATATTCCGCTTATCGGGCAAAAAAAGACTGTCTGACCGATATAACAACCAATATAAATCACCTTGTGGCGGAAACAATTTCCAACCAATACGCAAAGGCTGTTTTAGAAGATAAATCACATGCTGTTTTTCAAGGGAAAATACATATTGCACCTAATGCCGTAAAAACGAGCGGAAACCAACTGCATAAAGCACTTTATCTGGACAATGACGCCGTCTTGGATTGTAAACCGGAATTGGAAATTTACGCAGATGATGTCAAATGTTCCCATGGAGCAAGTTGTGGAGAAATTGACAAAGAACAGCTTTTCTACCTTACTTCACGCGGAATAGATGAGCCACAAGCTCTTCAAATCTTGACTGAAGCGCATTTAGAAGAAATATTTGCCCTCATTCCTAATGCAAAAATACAGGAACTTTTCCATAACGAAAAATAGTTTTTATTCAGCTACAAACCCTTTTTCCGAAAAATATAAATCAAACAAGTTCTTATTTTGCATCCTTGCATTTTCAAATTGCAACTTACTTTTTTGCCACCAATCCGCACGCATTTCGTGATAGTAATTACGCTTATTTTCAAAACCAAAATAAGCAATTAATTTATAATAAAGATCATCTATGAAACCGTGAATACAACAACAATAGTCCAAACAAAATGCCTTATCCAAATCTTGATCAACAGTGACATCTCTATCAATAAAATGAAACCCTTCCTCATTTATAATGAAATTATGCAAATGACAATCATAAACCTCACCTACAACTTTATTTTTATCCAAAGGAGATTCATATCGACTAAACAACCACTCAAAAAAACGACATAAAAATGAATATTTCTCATCTTC
>CAYPIZ010000069.1:0-6098 GCA_964410935.1 uncultured Acetobacter sp.
ACCCCCGACACAGCAGATTCCACCTATTACCAGAACACCCAAGGTTTCTTTGATTCAGACTTAAAAGCAATAGTAATAGGAGATAACTTTAACTTCGGAACACTCCCTCACGAATTATCTCACTTCTGGTTAGATAAAACTTTTGAAATTTGGAAGTCAGGTAAAGGAACAGAGAAGTTTTTCGTAAACTTTGGTATAATGTAACACTCATTCTGCCATTTTCATCATAGTATTCGCAATCTATGCCGTTTTTAATTTACAGTTTTTCCTTGTTTTAAAATTTTTCTTGAAAAATACAGAATTAGTGATAATTTATGCGAGATTTAATTAACCAGCCGTGCGGGGCTGTCCGCACACATTTTTTTGGAAGGATAATAAATATGACTATTCGTGTCGGTATTAACGGTTTTGGCCGTATCGGTCGCTTGGTGTTCCGTGCTGCTCAAAATAGAAACGATATTGAAATCGTTGGTATTAATGATTTGATTGATGTGGAATATATGGCTTATATGCTCCGCTATGATACAATGCATGGTAAATTTGAAGGCACTGTTGAAGTTAAAGACGGCAAACTTGTTGTGAACGGTAAAGCAATCCGCGTTACTGCCGAGAAGAATCCTGCTGATTTGAAATGGGGTGACATCAAAGCTGATTATGTTGTTGAATCAACTGGTCTGTTTTTAACAAAAGAAAAAGCTCAGGGTCATATTGAAGCCGGTGCAAAATATGTTGTTATGTCTGCACCTTCAAAGGATGATACACCTATGTTTGTTTGCGGTGTAAACACAAACTCTTACGTTAAGGGCACACAATTTGTTTCCAACGCGTCTTGTACAACAAACTGCTTAGCTCCTATTGCTAAAGTTTTGAATGATGCTTTCGGTATCACAGACGGTTTGATGACAACGGTTCACTCTACAACTGCAACTCAAAAAACCGTTGACGGTCCTTCTGTTAAGGACTGGAGAGGTGGTCGTGCGGCTTCCGGCAACATTATCCCATCTTCTACCGGCGCTGCAAAAGCTGTAGGTAAAGTTATTCCGTCATTGAACGGCAAATTGACAGGTATGTCTTTCCGTGTTCCGACTTTGGATGTTTCTGTGGTTGACTTAACCGTTAATTTGGCAAAGGCTGCTACATATGAAGAAATTTGCGCAGCTATGAAGAAAGCTTCTGAAGGTGAATTAAAGGGAATTTTAGGATATACTGAAGATGATGTTGTTTCTTCCGATTTCTTAGGTGATTCTCGGACTTCTATTTTTGATGCTAAAGCCGGTATACAGTTAACTCCGACATTTGTTAAGGTTGTTAGCTGGTATGATAACGAATGGGGTTATTCTAACAAAGTATTAGACCTTATTGCTCATATGGCTAAAGTAAACGGCTAAATTTAAATTCCCCGTTGTTCAGAGTATAACCAAAGTTTATTTCTAGATGGTTTTGTTTTGAGCAACGGGGATTATTGTTTAAGGAAATATGATGACAGAATATAAAACAATTAGTGATTTAGGAAACTTAAACGGTAAAGTTGTGATGCTTCGTGCCGATTTAAATGTTCCTATGGATGAAAATTTTAATGTTACTAACACAGCTCGTATTGACCGAACAGTACCTACCATAAAGACTTTAATGGACAAAGGGGCAAAAGTTGTTGTTATCTCTCACTTTGGCAGACCTGAAGGTAAAGGCGATATGAAAAACTCTCTTTCTCATATTGTAAAAGATTTGGAGAAAGCTCTTGGAAAACACGTTGTTTTTGTGGATGATTGCATTGGATCTTCTGTTGAAGCAGCTGTTAAAAACATGAAGAGTGATGAAGTTCTTTTGCTGGAAAATTTACGTTTTTATGACGAAGAGAAAAAAGGTGATGAAAATTTTGCAAAAGAGTTGGTAAAACCTGCTGATGTTTATGTTTCTGATGCTTTTTCAACAGCGCATCGTGCTCATGCATCTATGGTAGCTGCAGCGAAATTACTTCCTTCCGCAATGGGATTATTGATGGCTGAAGAAGTTAATGCTTTATCAACAGGCCTTAACAATCCGGTTCGTCCTTTGATTGCTATTGTAGGTGGTTCTAAGGTTTCCACTAAATTGGATCTTCTGAACAATCTGGTAAAGAAAGTTGATAAATTGGTTATTTCCGGCGGTATGGCTCATACTTTTATGAAAGCTAGCGGACTTGATACAATCAATGAAAAGAACTCGTTAGTCCAAATGGATATGCTTGATACAGCTAAAGAAATTATGGCGACTGCTAAAAGCAATAATTGTGAAATTGTTTTACCGCTTGATGTAGTTATTTCTAAGGAATTTAAGCCCATGGCAGAGCACAAAACCGTTGATTTGGACAATATTCCTGCTGAAGGTTGGGAACTCCTTGACGTTGGAGAGAAAACCATTGCATCTATTAACGCAAAATTAGATGCTTGCAAAACTTTAGTTTGGAACGGTCCGTTAGGTGTTTTTGAGATGAAACCTTTCGATAACGCAACAAATAAGGTTGCTCAACATGCCGCTGAACTAACTCAAGCCGGAAAACTTACTTCTGTTGCGGGTGGTGGCGATACAGTTTCTGCCTTAGAAAATGCTGGTGTAGCTAACAAATTTACATATATTTCGACAGCTGGCGGTGCTTTTCTTGAATGGATGGAAGGAAAAGAGCTTCCTGGTGTCGCCGTTATGAAGAAATAATATGTACAAATCATTTAAGAGGGTGTTTTCACCCTCTTTTTTTTGACTTGGCTAAGATTTTACGCATAATATAGGAAGAAATTATCCAGGCAATTATAAAAAAAGGGACAGACCCAATAAGCATGGAATAAAAAACAGGCCAAACTTCTGTAAAAAAAGCATCAAAATCCATTGATAAAATTGCATGAAACAATTGGCTAAAAAATATTTTAAAATCAACAGGAGCTTCAATACCATCATTTTTTAGCACTATGTTTCCTATTTTAAATGTTGCATACCAAATAAAAGGAAAACTCCAAGGGTTTCCAACCAATGTTCCCAAAGCAGCAGCCACCCCGTTTTGCTTAAATACCTTTGCAACAAACAAGGACAATATGAGGTGAAAACCAACAAAAGGGGTAAAGGACATAGCACTCCCCGTAGCAAAACCATGAGCAACACTTTCAGGAGTCCCCGCAAGATTATTTAATTTTTGCAATATTCGCAAATATATTTTCTTTAGTTCCAGTCCCATTTTCGTAATAAGGGACATAAAACCTCCTATACTCTAGAAACAAAGCTAACTACTTTTGAAGCTTTTAAAGCATTGATAATATCGTTTAAGTGCTCCGTATTAGTTACTGCTAAATCTACCAATATTTCAAAATAACTAATCGTTCTGTATACAATATTCAAGTTTTCAATATTAGCATTCTGCCTAGCAATCATGTTAGACAATTCACCTAATGTCCCTGGTTCATTACTCAGCATAACTTTAATGCGAGCTGTATGCTTATCTTCTTCGGCGTCTTTTCCCCACGAGATATCAAGCCATCTTTCAGGCTCGTTTGCATATTTTTCCAGAGCTTTGCAAGACAAGGAATGCACTGCGACACCTTTTCCTGTTGTTACAATACCGACAATTCTATCCCCAGGAACCGGATGGCAACATCCTGCGAAATGGACAGCCATACCGGTGATTAACCCTTCTATTTTTAGCGCCGTATTTTTCTTCTTTTTAGGCTTAGTCAGCTTGATTGAATTTACAACTTGTGTTATTTTGGATTGCTTATATGCAGGATAGATCGTTCGTAAAACATCCCATCCTGTTACAATTCCTTCTCCTACCTTAGCATATAAATCTTCCAGACTTTCACATTCAAAATGAGCAATCTCTGCATAAATAGCTTTTTCGTTGAACTCCAATCCTTCCTGTTTGAATAATTTCTCAAGGAGCTCTTTTCCTAAAGAAAGAAACTGTTCTCTTTTGTTTGCTCTGACATATCTTCTAATGGCGGCCTTAGCTTTTCCCGTAACTACAAAGCGTTCCCATTCAGTTGATGGATGTTGGGCTTTTGATGTTAAGACCTCTACCTGATCACCATTTTGCAAAACACTTCTCAGCGGTTTTATCTCTCCGTTAATTTTTGCACCTACACATCTATCCCCTACGCTAGAGTGAACTGCATAAGCAAAATCAACAGGCGTAGAGCCAAACGGTAAACCAATCAAATCCCCTTTAGGAGTGAAACAGAACACCTGGTCATTGTACATTTCAAGCTTTGTATTCTCTAAAAATTCATCGGGGTTTTGCGCCTGTTCCAAAATTTCAAGTAATTCTCTAAGCCAACGGAAACTTCTTCCTGCAACCTTTTGTCCTTGTTTGTAAGCCCAATGTGCAGCAACACCCTTTTCATTAATCTCATGCATTTCATGAGTGCGAATCTGTACCTCAATACGGGTATTCTCTGGGCCTATAATTCCTGTGTGTATAGATTGATAACCGTTTGGTTTCGGTGTTGATATATAATCCTTAAAACGCCGTGGAACCATATGGTATTTACTGTGAATAATTCCTAATGCTTGGTAACATGCTGCAATATCATCCACGCAAATGCGAAAAGCCATAATATCTG
Organism: uncultured Acetobacter sp.; assembly: GCA_964410935.1. Taxonomy (GTDB): domain Bacteria; phylum Pseudomonadota; class Alphaproteobacteria; order RF32; family CAG-239; genus CAG-267. The sequence continues at coordinate 4,587 of CAYPIZ010000069.1, forward strand.
ACAATTGTTCAAAAGAAGCATTTTTAAGCTGCATTTTCCGCCAAATAGAATATGGGGATTTTTCTCTACCGGTAACAACGGCTTTCACTCCATTTTCTTCCATATCCTTTTCTAGTTCAGCAATAATTTTCGGAACAAGATTGCTCCCCTGCTCCCGTAAGAAGTTTAATCTGGCGACAATTGAATCATGAGCTTCTTTATGAAGTTCTGCAAAGGCAATTTCTTCCAATTCCGTCTTAATTTCCTGCATACCGATACGTTCGGCCAACGGCGCATAAATATCCAGAGTTTCCTTAGCAATACGTTTTCTCTTTTCTTCTGCACAAAAATGCAGCGTACGGATGTTGTGTAATCTATCAGCTAATTTTATTAACAAAACTCTGATATCATCCGACATTGCAAGGAGTAATTTCCTAAAATTTTCAGCTTGCTTACTAGATCCAGATTTCTGTTCAATAATTGCTAATTTTGTAACACCGTCTACGATAGATGCAACTTGAGGCCCAAACAGATTCTTTATTTCTTCAATTGTTGTGTCTGTATCCTCTACGGTATCATGAAGAAGTCCTGCTATAATGGAATTACAATCCAATCGGAACTTCGTTAAAATACCGGCGACTTCTATTGGATGGGAATAGTAGGGGTCACCCGATGTACGCAGTTGTGCGCCATGTTTTTTCATTGCAAAAACATACGCTCTGTTTAACGCATCTTCATCAGCGTTTGGATCATAAGATTTAACTAAATCAACTAATTCATACTGTCTTAACATACAACCTCTTTTCACCCACAATCTTTAGTTATAGCTCAAAATAAGAAAAAAGCAAGGACATCTTTATTTTCTATATCATTTTTCAGCGAATCGCCTAACAATATAAAACTCTTGACTTTGCTCCTTTTTCCTTGTTATCCTCTGTTTTGCTATATCATCAATCAATTAAGGTTAAAAAAATGATAACAGGTTTAGGGTGCGATATTGTTGATGTTTCCAGATTCGATAAAGGGGAGTGTTTTTTAGATCGTTTCATCCGGAAATATTTTACAAATATTGAATACCGCGAACTTTCCGATAAAAATTCTTTAAAAGGGAATAAACTTCTTCTAGCAGTTGCCACTCGTTTTGCTGCCAAAGAGGCCGTATCGAAAGCCCTTGGCACAGGTTTTCGCGAAGGATTAACTTTAAAAGATATCGAAATTACGCACAATGATTTAGGTGCACCATCTGTTGTTTTGTATAACAAAGCCTTAGAAAGAGCTTATTTTCTATCCCACAGCACAGAATTTAGAATTCATATAACTCTTTCCAATGAAAAGCACTATGCAAATGCGGTTGCGATATTTGAAATCATGTGAATTTCCATTAAAAGATTAAATATTTCGTTTCTTTCACTCGTTTAAGACTTGCATTTTTAGAATTTTTATGACACTATCCGAGTGAATGAAACATTGTAGGGGACGAAACATTATGCCTGATTTGTGCACAACTGATAACGGCGTTAAAAGTGATGATTT
>CAYPIZ010000070.1:0-6075 GCA_964410935.1 uncultured Acetobacter sp.
CGTATCGGTTTAATGTTGCCGAATACGGCTGTCAATGTTATTGGTTTCTTTGCCTTAACCGCCGTGGATAAAACGCCGGTCATGATAAACTTTTCGCAAGGTCCGCTCCAAGTTACCTCTTCGGTTAAAACCGTCGGGCTGAAAAGTATCATCACGTCGCACCGCTTTATAGAGCAGGGGCGTTTACAAAAACTGGAAGCGGCATTGCTGGAAACAGGTGTCAAATTGATTTATCTGGAAGATTTCGCTAAGACGGTTACTTTGTTTACAAAATTGAAAGGGCTGTACCACTTTATCGCCAAGACACTCCCTCAAAAAGAGGCAGATAAAGAGGCAGTGATTCTTTTCACTTCGGGGTCAGAGGGTATGCCCAAAGCCGTCTTGCTTTCACATAAAAATTTGATGGCCAATCGCTATCAGGTTGCCAGCGTCATTGCTTTTAATTGCACGGACGTTTTCTTTAACGCTCTGCCGATGTTTCATTCTTTCGGCCTTTCCATCGGGACGATTTTGACCTTGCTTTCCGGTGTAAAGACATTCTTTTACCCGTCCCCTTTGCACTATCGCATTGTTCCGGAATTGGTCTATGATACAAATGCCACCATTATTTGCGGAACGGATACTTTCTTTTACGGCTACGGACGCATGGCTCACCCGTATGATTTCTTTAAGCTGAAATATGCCGTTGTCGGTGGGGAAAAGCTAAAAGACAGTACCCGTGATCTCTGGGCGGAGAAGTTTGGTATCCGCATTTTGGAGGGCTATGGTGCAACGGAAACGGCTCCGGTCATTTCCCTCAACACCCCCATGAATATCAAGCGCGGCACGGTCGGGCGGTTACTTCCGGCTATTGCCTCCCGTCTTGAAGCTCTTCCCGGTCTGGAAGAAGGGCAGAAGCTACTGGTTAAAGGGGATAACGTGATGTTAGGATACATCAAAGCCGATGCACCGGAAAAACTTTGCCCTCTCAAAGGCGGTTGGTATGATACCGGTGATATCGTGAAGATAGACGAAGACGGTTTTATCACCATTTTAGGCCGGGCCAAACGCTTCGCTAAAGTTGCCGGAGAAATGGTTTCCCTAACGGCGGTAGAAAGCGCTTTGGATAAATTGTATGAAGGGGCCGTGCAGGGGATTGTTACCGCTCCGGACGAGAAAAAAGGGGAAAAACTGATTCTGATCACCAATCGTGAAGATGCCTCTTTAAGCGAGATTAAGACTTATTTCACAAAGTTAGGTTTTAGCGAATTGTGGATTCCTAAAAGTGTGATTTATATGAAGAAACCGCCTGTCCTGGGTACCGGAAAATTTGATTACACCACAGCGGCAAAAGAACTGAAAGAAAGCGAATAATCTGCTTGCATTGTAACTTTTTTAATGATACAAAAGCCTTAAACAAAGGATGAAGGCGATGAAGATTAAATGCTTAAAATGCGGTTCTGAAAATTATGTCAAAAACGGTGTCGTCTTTGGTATTCAGAGGTATAAATGCAAAGACTGTGGCTACCAATATACCAAACTCGGCCCTCACGGTAAGCCGGCAAACGTCTGGATGACGTGCCACGGTTTATATGCTTTCGGTCTTTCCATGCGACAGATTGCCCACGTTATCGGTGTTTCGGCACAAACGGTCTCCCGTTGGATTAAAAAGTGGCACTCCCTTTATATGCACGAAATGGGTGAGAAGCAAATTCTCTATTCCGCCACTAAGGAAAATCTGACAGATTGCCTTAATTTACAGGCAAAAGACAAGCTTCTGGTTTCTTCATCACACCTGCCGTCCGGTGCAGAAATTTATGTTGTTGTAAAACTCCCCAAAAGTCATCATTAGAAAAGTTACACAATCGTTTTTTTGCTTGCCAAATGCCTTTTTTTCAAAAACAATCCGCCGAAAAAGGATTTTTTTTAGAAAGGTTTGTCGGTAATGAAAATTAAAAAAATTGAGAACAAAAAACTGGTTCATAACACTTTATATGTTGTCGGTTTAATGGGAGTAGGGGCTTATCTTCACGCTCTTGCCACCCCGAATATGGGCGTCATGTGGGATAACACACCTCCGTATGTTGTTACCAAAAGCCTGAAAAAGGGTGATGTTTCCGAAAAGAAGAAATATATTGCCGAAGTAGAAGCCATTGAAAGTGTGGACATCATTCCGCAGGTTTCCGGTTATCTGGAAGAAGTTTTGTTTGAAAACGGTGCAGAAATTAAAGCCGGTGATAAGATTTTCGTTATTGAGCAAACCCAATATAAAGCAGATCTGGAAAAAGCCGAAGCTGCCGTTAAACAGTTGCAAAAGCAATACGAACGTGTCAGCTCTTTGAACAAAAAGAAATTCAGCTCTGATAAAGAGATTGATTTGGCAGAAAGTAATTTAAGACAAGCCAAGGCTGCTCTGGAAATTGCCAAATTGAATTTGCAACACTCCGAGATCACTTCCCCGATTACCGGTCGTATCGGTAAACCGCTGGTAACCAAAGGTAACTTTGTTAGCCCGAGTAGTGGCAAGTTGGCTCGTGTCGTTCAAACCACGCCAATCCGTATTGCCTTTTCCGTGAGCGATAAAGAACGTTCTCTTTTTATGGAAAAGTTGAACGAAACCGAAAACGTTTATGTGGATATCGTTATGCCGAACGGCAATGTTAAAACCGTTCTGGCCAAAAATCTTTTCTTTGATAACGAAGTTAATCCCGATACGGCAACCATTCCGGTTTATCTGGATTTAGATAACAGTGAAAATCAGTTGGTATCCGGTAATTACGTTGATATTTACGTTCGCTTTGAAGACAAGAAAGAAGCTCTGCTCGTTCCGCAAACGGCTCTTATGGCAGATGTCAACGGAACGTATGTAATGACGGTGGATAAAGAGAACAAAGTAAAGCCGAAATACATCACCTTAGGGGCGGTAATTGATGACATGCAAACGGTTTTGAGCGGCTTAAACGGTGATGAACAGGTGATTGTTCAGGGCTTGCAAAAAGTTGCTCCGGAAATGGTTGTCACGCCAAATCATTTAGATGAAGGAGCAAACTAATGTTTTCGGCTACTTTTATTGAAAGACCGCGTTTCTCTTTTGTGATTTCCATTGTGATTGCCCTGGTGGGTGTGATTGCGTTGTTCATGCTGCCGATTGCCCTTTATCCGGAAGTCACGCCGCCGCAAATTTCCGTTTCTGCCACATACCCCGGTGCTTCAGCCGAAGTGATTGCTAAAACGGTAGGTATTCCTCTGGAAGATGAAATCAACGGTGTGGAAGACATGTTGTATATGAGCTCCACCTCAGAAGATTCCGCCTACAATCTGGCTGTCACTTTCAAAACCGGTGTAGATCCGGATATGGCACAGGTTAAAGTGCAAAACCGTATTCAGCAGGCAACGTCAAAATTACCGGAAGAGGTTACCCGTCAAGGATTAACCGTAACCAAGCAATCTTCCAATATTTTGGGCTTTGTGAACTTCATGTCCCCAAATAACACCTATGATGAAGCGCAAATTGCGGACTATGTGTTTAACAACATTTCCCGTCCGCTTTCCCGTATTACCGGTGTAGGCTCGGTTGATGTGTACAGCTCTCGCTTAAGCATGCGTTTATGGCTCAATTCCGATAAAATGGCTGCTTTGAAAATCACGGTTGATGATGTGTATAGTGCTGTTTCCGGACAGAACTACCAACCGACTTTAGGTAAAGTCGGCTCTGCCCCCACAGAAACGGCCAACCAAATGACTTTTGCTTTGCAAACAACCGGCCGTCTGAGTGCACCGGAAGAATTTGAAAACATTATTGTCCGCACAGCGTCAGAAGGGGGCGTTGTTCACCTGAAAGATATTGCCCGTGTTGAATTAGGCCAAGAAGATTATGCCATTTCCGGCTTGCTGAACGGTAAACATGCCGTCGCCATTTCTTTAGGCTTGTCTTCCGGTGCTAACGCCATTGAAACCATGACCAAAATCAAAGCCACTTTGGAAGAGCTGGCGAAAACTTTCCCGGAAGATTTATCTTATCAAATCAACTACGATTCCACCAAATACATTGATGCTTCCGTAGAAGAAGTTGTCTTTACGTTGATTTTGACGTTAATTTTGGTGGTTGGTGTGTGCTACTTTTTCCTGCAAGATGCCAACTCCACCCTCATTCCGGCGCTCACAATTCCGGTTTCCGTTTTAGGAACGTTCGCCGTGATGCTGGCCTTGGATTTCAGTATCAACATGTTCACCCTGTTTGCCTTGTTACTGGCAATCGGCCTGGTGGTGGATGATGCTATCGTGGTGGTAGAGCGGGTGATGTTCCTTTTGCAACATACCCAAATGACTGCCAAAGAAGCCACCCTCAAAGCCATGAGCGAAATTTCAACGGCTTTGATTGCAACGTCGTTGGTGCTGTTGGCAATCTTCATCCCGGTAGGCTTCCTTGACGGGATCACCGGCTTGATTTATCGCCAATTTTCCATCACCATTTGTACGGCTATTTTGTTCTCGCTTTTGAACGCGTTGACTTTGTCTCCGGCTTTATGTTCATTGCTTTTGAAACGTCCGCAGCTCAGAACGGAGGGCTTCTGGTACAAAGTAAATACCGTTATCGCCAAAATAACCAACGGCTACAGCGTTGCCGTATCTTTGATAGCCAAAAACATTACGGTGATTATCAGCATATTTGCGATGTTATTATTGCTCGCCTTAGGGCTATTTAAAACGGCGCAAACTTCCTTTATTCCGGATGAAGACCAAGGTGTTATCGTGATGAGCTTGCAGTTACCGGAAGGGGCAACGAAGAAGCGTACTTTTGATTTTGCGGCTCAAACCAGAGACATCATCTTGAAAGAACCGGGTATAGACAGCGTTTCTGATGTTGTCGGTTATAATATGGTAGACGGTCGTGGTGAAAACGTAGCCATGAGCTTCATCACCTTAAAACCTTGGGAAGAACGGAGCTCTGCTGCCTTACATTCCACCGCTATCTTAAACCGATTAAGAGGAAAACTCAGCACGCTCACCGGTGCAGAAATTCAGTTATTTGAATTTCCGGCCATTCCTGGGTTAGGGAACACCGGTGGTCTTGATATCCGTCTGGAATCGCGTGAAAATTCGGATTATCAAAAACTGGATGCGGCCCTACAAAGTTTCTTAGGCTCAGTCAATATGTTGCCGGAAATTTCTTATGCCTACACCACCTTTAACGCCCATACCCCGAATATCTTTTTGGATATAGATCGTGCTAAGGCAGAAATGATGAAAGTTCCGGTAGCCAACATCTTCTCCACCCTGGAAAGTTATTTAGGTTCTGCCTATATCAACGATATCAACCTCGGTACACAGGTAAATAAAGTGATGCTGCAATCGGATTGGAATTACCGTGAAAGTGTTGAAAACATCAACGATATTTACGTTTCCAACAAGGAAGGGAAAATGGTTCCGATGCGTGGTATGGTAACGCTCAAGAAGATTTTAGCTCCGCGTGTTGTAAGCCGTTACAATCAATTCCCGTCTGCCACGGTTACGGCCGTTCAGAAGAATGGCGTTTCCACCGGTAGTGCTATGACAGCAGTTGAAAATCTGGTAAAATCTCTCCCGAAAGGGTATAATATTGAATGGTCCACAATGAGCTATCAGGAAAAGATCAGTAGCGGTCAAATCGGTTATCTGATTATTCTGGCAATCATCTTTGCTTATTTGTTCCTGGTTGCGCAGTATGAAAGCTTTATTGTCCCGATACCTGTGTTGCTGTCTTTGGTTGTCGCCATCAACGGGGCTATGCTGGGCTTGTTCTTCAGCGGTATGTCCATGAGTGTTTATGCCCAACTCGGCTTGATTTTGCTTATCGGTCTGGCAGCAAAGAACGCCATTTTGATTGTAGAATTTGCCAAAGATGAACACCAAAACGGCGCTATGATCACCAGTGCTGCCATTAAGGGCTTAAAAGAGCGGTTTCGTGCCGTACTGATGACTGCTTTTTCTTTCATCTTAGGCGTATGGCCGATGGTTGTTGCCTCCGGTGCCGCTGCAGAAAGCCGTAAGGCCATCGGTGTTCCGGTATTCTGGGGAATGATTGCCGCCACAACGATAGGCTTATTTATCATCCCG
>CAYPIZ010000071.1:0-2668 GCA_964410935.1 uncultured Acetobacter sp.
CTTTGTCGCCCAAATATTTTGGCCAGAGATTGCTTAGCTCATCAAGTTTGAGATTCGCCAGTTTGGTCTTAAAATTAATTTTAAAATTTTCCAGATTCTGTTTGAAAAAGTAGTCTTTAAAGCCGGATGCCGTTAAGCTCAAATCTGCCTGCTTATCCCCAAAGTCAAAACGGGCATTTTCAATGTTTACTTTATCTAATCCCCCTTGTAAATTTCCGTCCAAATTAAATGAAGAAACCTTGTAATCATACTCCTCGCTATCCCCAAAGCCGATAACACCTGCTCCTCCGTTAATCTTGAAACCGATTTTTTTGATGTTGTTACCTAAAGTATCGGCAAAATGTTCTTTGTTTTTGAGCAATTCTCCAAAATCAATCAATGCGGTAAATTCACCATCAACAGGAATATCTACCCCACGCAAGCTGTTTTTATCAAAATTAAATGTATCCAATAAATCGGTTAACACTAAATCCGAAAAAGTCAGATGATAATTGACTTCTCCATTGAGCAAACGATAGGTCAGTGCCATTTCCAATCCGGAAGTACGATCTTCAAATTTAACCGTGCTGTCTGCTTTTAATTGAATGTCGGTTACCCCTCTCTCAAAGGAACACTCTAAATCATTTAATACGATCTGCCGGTTGATATCAATTTCATTAATATCAACCCTCGCATCGGTAATTTTAATACTGTTAATAAAGCTCTCCAGATACAGCCGTTCAGGTGAATTAAAACGTTCCAAAAAGTCTTCAAATTGAGAAAAATAAAACTCCAATTTCTTTAAGTTGATTTCCTTCAAGTCATCATTATTTATTTCTTTTTTATCCGTTTTTACACCGTAACTGGCAACCAATTTAATTTTAGGTTCTTCTATTTCTATAGAACTCGGGGCCAACATCCCCATCAAAAGAGCTCTTGCTGAAAATGAAAGGGATAGACGTGGCGCTTCCACTAAATATTTATCGTCTTTGTCTTTGAATACAACGTTTGTCGCAATAATCTTAACCGGTTGCACGGAATGTGCCAATTCCAAATTAACCCCACCAACCGTTAGATCATAAGAAGAAGTGTCATTGGTAAGAGCTTGAATAATATATGGACGTAAAATGTTGACTTTTATCGGACCTTTTCCCAGATTCCACAGCAAAATCAATACAAAAATCAGAGATAATGCACTGGCATAATCCCAAAATAAAGCGATAAAACGCAATTTTCTACTTTTTGTACTCACACTATCCTCTATCTTTTATTGCAACTGTTTTATCATGTAGGAAAGATGTTGTAAACTGTTTTTTCTACTTTTGAAATATTAAAAAAGGCGCCCTTATCGGACGCCCGCTGGACAAGAAAGAGTTTTATGCTTCCGGTAAAATTGCCATCACAATATAAAGAAGACTAATCGTCAATACAATCAATGTATATAAACACGTAAAATTGAGTGCCAGCGCATTATGTTCTTCCGTATTGTACAAAGGTTTCTTACCAAAATCATTATCTTTCTCAACTCCGGCAAAAAACATAGTTGTAAAAACAAATTTCAGACCGTAAAACAGAACGGCATACAAAGTTGCAATATAAACAACCATCAACACCATAGCTAAATTAACATAAGAAGTATTTTCTATGTCATCTAAAGTAAGGTGTAAAATAAACAAAGTTGTGGCCCCCATGCACAAAGGTTCTAAATACTTTTTCCAGGCAAGTTTTGACAAATCATGCATCCGACGAACCATCAGAGAGAGTAATGGAATAAGAGGTACCAACAACACTATATAAAACAAAATCTGTGCCCATAATACATAGGTATCAATTTTGTTTAAGCTGTATCCGGCAAGAGTTGCCGAACGTAGGAAAGAATCCGAAAGTATATAACTGCAATGCATTTGTACAATCAGCATTAAAACGGTATTAAACAACAAAAAAGTCCACAATTCTAAAAGCGAACTGCGTCCTTTAAGAGTAAACATCTTTTTCCATCCGTCAAACCATACTTTAATAAGTAAATCAGGTGTAATAGACGGTATTGATGTAACCTTTTTTTCAGAAACTTTTTGAACTTTCTCTTTAGTCGGCTTAACAGCACGTTTTTTCGGGAGTGATGTTTGCGAAATTGTCATAATCTTTCTCCATAACTATTAAAGAATAATTTTACCTTAGGCCTCAAAAACTTAAGAATGAGTAAATTATATAAAATTTTATCAAAACAATCCGATAATGTTTCCGGTGTTATCGGTGTCAATAGCTTCTGCGGCAGGATGTTCCGGTAGCCCGGGCATTGTATTAATGGTTCCGGTAAGAACAACAACAAATCCTGCTCCGGCTGAAAGACGCACTTCGCTAATCGGTAGAGTATAGCCTTCGGGTGCCCCTAACAAATTTTTATCATGGGAGAGAGAATTTTGTGTTTTTGCAATACAAACAGGAAGTTTGTCATATCCCCAATGCGTGAATTTAGCCAGCGTCTTTTCAGCTTCAGCCGTTAAAGACACATCCTTTGCATGGTAAATTTTTTGCGCGATAGTGCGAATTTTATTGTATAGAGTGTCATTGTCTTGATAAAGAAGATTTACATGAGGAGAAGTGTTTTTACAAACATTGATAACTTCTTCAGCCAAGGTAATGCACCCCTTTGATCCGTCTTTCCAACCGTTACTGACAAAAGCTTGAA
>CAYPIZ010000071.1:2768-5999 GCA_964410935.1 uncultured Acetobacter sp.
ACCAAATTAGGCTTAACGGCATCTCTTAAAATAGCACACATTGCCCCCACAGCTTTTATATCACGTGCTAAAACAGGAGCACCAGCTTCATCTTCGCCGATAACAATTTTGCCCAGTCTCTTTTTCAAATCAGCTAAATTTTCACTCAAACATAAAATTGCCATGATTTCGGAAGCGGCTGTAATCGTGAAACTTTCAGAACGAGGTATGCCGTTTATCTTTCCTCCTAAACCGATTTCCGTTTGTCGCAAAGCACGATCATTCATATCCACACAGCGTTTGAAAAAAACGGTTTTGATGCGTAACGCATTGCCATGGTGAATATGATTATCAATCATGGCAGCCAACAGATTATTTGCACTTGTAATAGCATGCAGATCACCGGTGAAATTGAGATTAATATCTTCCATCGGAATAATTTGGGAATGCCCACCACCGGTTGCTCCCCCTTTAACGCCAAAGCACGGTCCCATGGAAGGTTCTCGCAAGCTAAGAATACTTTTTTGCTTAAGACGATAAAGCGCGTCAGCTAACCCTATGGAAACGGTAGATTTTCCTTCACCGGCAGGCGTTGGCGTCATTGCCGTTACCAAAACAAGTTTTCCTTTGGTTTTCTTTTTATCCGTTAAAGCAATTTTAGCCATATAATGTCCGTACGGAATAATCTCCGTTTGTTTCAACCCTAAACGTTTTGCAATGGTTTGAATTTTAAGCGGGCGTACTTTACGTGCTATTTCAATATCGCTACTCATCGTTATCCTTTTTTAGCTTACTTCTGAAAAGATTTTAAATTTTGTTCAAACTGAGCCGGTGGTGTCTTATTCCACCCCATAACATAGGTATCTCCCATGCAGATAAGCGGTAAAGTCAATTCTTGGTTCTTTATGGCAAATTTGCTGACGCACTCCTTGTAAAGGGCAAGATTGTGTGAATATTTCATATCTGTAATTCCAATATTCAGTTCCGGATGAAACTGTTCAAAATAAATATATGCATCTTTACAACTGTAACACATAGAATGAGCAAAGAAATAAATTTTATCGTTCAATAAATGCTCTTCACTTTCCGGTTGCGTTGTGATTTGTTGCGCTTGTACGTTTAAGATGAAGAATAGTGATCCCCAAAGAGCGAACATAAAATTTTTTATCATGATATATCTCCCAAAAATTTACGTCAGTATAAAACACTGTTTAAAGAAGTCAATAATTGTCTCTATTTAATGAAAAACAACCGCTTTAGGGATAAAATACTTTACAAGCCGAACAAAGCAAGCTATAACAAGAAAAATTTACAAAAGAGGATAAAATATATGAGACAGGAATTTTACACTATTATCGGCGATATAGAAAAGAGCCTTGCAACATTTCGGAGGTTTCTTTGACTATGATAATGCAAAATTAAGACAGGAAGAGCTGGCTGCTTTAACCGCAGATCCTAAATTATGGGATGATCAGGATGAAGCACTTAAATTAACTTCAGAAAAAAATATTCTGGACGATAATCTGAATTTTTATGAAGAGATGACTTCGGATTTGGCTAATGCCTCAGAAATGGTTGAAATGGCAGAGGCTGATGGTGATGAAACCATGTTGCAAGATTTAATGCAGCATTTGGAAAGCTTGAAACAATCTGCTAAAGAAAGAGAACTGTTAACTTTGCTTTCCGGACAATATGATAAATCCGATGCCTATCTTGAGGTTCATGCCGGTTCCGGTGGCACGGAAGCCCAAGATTGGGCTGAAATGCTGTTGCGAATGTACTCTCGCTGGGCAGAAAAACATAAGTACAAACTCTCCTATGTGGAAGAAACGGAAGGTGATGTTGCCGGTTTAAAGTCTGCAACTATTAAAATTTCCGGTCTGAATGCCTACGGTTGGCTTAGAGGGGAAACAGGGGTTCATCGTTTGGTGCGTATTTCTCCGTTTGATAGCAATGCCCGTCGTCATACCAGTTTTGCCTCCATTACGGTTTACCCGGTGATAGATGATACAATCAATATAGAAATTAATCCGGCAGATATTAAAATGGATACTTACCGTTCTTCAGGTGCCGGTGGACAACATATTAATAAAACCGAGTCGGCCGTTCGTTTAACTCATATTCCGAGTGGTGTAGTGGTGTCTTGTCAAACAGAACGCTCACAATTTGCCAACCGTGATCAGGCAATGAAAATGCTGTATGCAAAGTTGTATGAAATTGAACAACGTAAAAAAGAAGCCGTTGCAGAACAAAAATGGGAAGAACAGGGAGATAACGGTTGGGGATATCAAATCCGTTCTTATGTGTTGCAACCTTATAAAATGATAAAAGATTTGCGTACCAATGCAGAAACATCAGATGATAAAGGTGTCTTAGACGGCGATATTGATCTGTTTCTCACCGCTTATTTAAGCTCTAAACAATAAGAACTTAAAAAGGCTTATGCAGTTGAGAGAGGGTGAAACGATTGGTGTAGTTGAGGCTTTTGAGTAAGTCTTCAGCTTCGTTGAAGTGCTGTCCTAATCTTTCCGGAAAATGCGCATCATCACTTAAAAGTACCGGGACATCATTAGTCTTTGCCAATTCAGCAATCATCCACGGGGCAGGGTGTGGACGACCGATACGATCATACCCGCTTGTGTTGATTTCAAAAGGTCGTTTATAGCGTTTTAGAGCATCAATAATCTGATATTTGTATATATCGTATTCTTTATCTTCAGCTAATCCGAAAATTGAACAATAATCAATATGCGCAATAAAGGAGAAATAACCGCTTTCAATAGACGCTGCGATGTTCTTAAGATGATTCACCACTAATTCATGCATGATTTCTTTATCAGGCATCTGTGGCAAGCGGTGCAAGTGGTAAATGTTACATAAAAAACTTTCATCCGCGGTTTTTAAAAAGTGGTTTGAACCAATAAGGTAATCAACGTTGAGCTTCTGTACCATTTTTTCAAACCCGATACGCCATTCTTTATTTTGAAAAAAATCCGTCTCAAAACCGATTTTGATCTCAATTTTGAAGTGCTCTTTTAGGGTTTGGAGAATTTCAATATGTTTTTGATAACAGTCATAAGCCGGATTAAAATTATTAAAAAACATTGCTCCGTTTGCAATTTTTAGATCAAGATTTGGATGTACGATCAAATGGTTGGAAACACCGATTGTCAAGAAACCTTGTTGTTCTGCAGTTGCAATCATCTCTTTAGCCGAAGCCCGTCCGTCAAAAGAAAGCTCATTATTATGCGT
>CAYPIZ010000072.1:0-5984 GCA_964410935.1 uncultured Acetobacter sp.
AATTGGGCTAATGATGGAAAAGAATTAAGAAACTTACGAGATACTAATGGAAAGATAAAATCGAGGCCTCAAAATACACGATTTTATTTCAAAACAGGCTTAACATGGTCTACAATAACAAGTTATAAATTGTCATTGAGGTATATGGAAAACAGCATTTTTGGTGGTGGCGGTTCTGCTATGTTTTCTCAAAATGATCTTTTCTATATCCTAGGACTAATGAATAGCAAAGTTTCTGGCTTTTATATGAGTATACTAAATCCGACACTTAACATGTTGGTTGGGGATATGCTCAACGTTCCATTTATCGTATCCAAAGATAAGCAATCTCAAATAGATGCCCTGGTAGAGGAGAATATTGCGATTTCCAAAGATGATTGGGATAGTTTTGAAACCTCTTGGGATTTTCAGACGCATCCGCTGTTGCGGTTTAAGGAAAACGGCAAAATAGAAGATGCCTTTAAGCGCTGGAAAGCGTATAAACAAACACAATTTGACAAGCTCAAAGCCAATGAGGAAGAACTCAACCGCCTGTTTATCAATATCTACGGCCTTGCGGACGAAATGTCGCCCGAGGTGGAAGATAAAGACATTACGGTGGCACTTGCCGATGAAGTGCGCGAGGTCAAATCGCTGATTTCTTATGCCGTCGGTTGTATGTTCGGCAGATATTCGCTGGATAAACCGGGGTTGATCTGTGCCGGCGGGACATTCTGCCCTGATGATTACAAGATTTTTCCGGCAGATGAGGATAATGCCATTCCGGTGTTGCCGGATAACTACTTTACCGATGATATTGTCGGGCGCTTTTATAACTTTATCAGCGTGGCGTTTGGTGCGGAACATTTGGGCGAAAATATTGCCTACATCTCTTCCGTTTTGGGCAAAAAATCCGCCAAAGCCGGAAATGCCGTCTTACGCGACTATTTTATCAAAGATTTTTATGCCGATCATGTGCGGATCTATCAAAAACGCCCGATTTACTGGATGTTCTCGTCCGCGAAAAACGGGTTTAATACGCTGATCTATCTTCACCGCTACAACAAAGATACGGTCAATATCATCTTAAACGACTATCTGCGCGAATATAACAACAAACTCCGCGCCAATATTGAAACGGCAACGGCTGTGAATGCTTCCGCCGCCGATAACTTCCACAGCAACGATCTCCAAATCCGCTTGAACGAGGCAGAAGATTATGAACGACAGGTCCTCTTTCCGCTGGCAAGCGAACGCAAAGAGATTGATCCGGATGACGGCGTCAAAGTGAACTATCTGAAGTTTGGCAAGGCATTGCGCGACTTCGGTTTGAAGGAGAAAACATCCAATGTGTGAGGCGGTTCTTAAAATCTTACAAAAAAAGTTTGAAACACATCGTATCGTCTTTTGGTATGACGAAAATCAAGCATATCGGGAACAGTTTGAACAAATCTGTCTGCCGGACGTGTGTAAACTGGAGATCGGCTCCAATGCGTTTGCGCTGAAATATCGCCTCTTGAAAGAAGAACCGACACAAAAGTTTTTGCTCTATAGCCCGTCTGCCAAACCGAATGATGATCAAAACTGGCTTTTGGATATTCTGCTGGCCAATGCCGAGTTCCAAACCGAAGACTGGGCCATCCATTTGAGCAACCTCGGGCTGGGTATGGAATATCGCCCCGTCAGCGAACAGCATCTGTTTTTCTTTAACAGCAAAGATCGGACGGAAAAACTTAAAAAACTGATTGAAAAAGAGACCAATGTCCTCACGCTCCAACAGGTGCTGGAAGATATGCTCTATGTGATCACAGATGCCAATGACGGGTTTGATTCGGTGATTGAAAGCCTGCTTCATCATCTGGCATGCGGTAAAGACACTATGATGCCGCTAATCCAAAAATGTAAGCTGGATGCGTTCTTGTTTGAAAATATGGAACAACGCTACGGCTACACCGTTCAGGATACCTCCAAACGCAGCATTAAAGACTTTATCTTCGGGGCGTTTAAGTGGAGTTTTTATCGCTCCTTAAACCGCAAGCTTGATGAAAACATCACCCTTTCGGACGGGGCGCGCATCTTCTTAAATAAGTGGCAAAACGACAGCCGCTGTGAAGATGACTATGAAACTATCGCCAAAACGGCGGCAGATGTCTTCGGCATTGCTCAAACGCTGGAAAACGAAAACTATCAGCTGCTTTTGGATTGTACGTATTTTAAGGAAATTGACAATTATCTTATCCGGCTTCTGGCAGATAAAATCTATAATCACACGTTGCCGACCGGTGATATTGAGGCTTATATCAACAAACGGCTTAACACTAAATGGGCCAAAAAAGACCTCAAGCTCCAAAATATGTATCTGGCGCTGATGTATGCCGCACGCTTTTCGGGAATGTTTGAACAAGAAAATCGCTTTGAGGTTTATTCGCCGGAACAGGGCGTGGAACAATATGTGAAATCCCGCTACAAAATTGATCTCTATTACCGCAAGTTTATCTATCACCTCAAAAAATCCGAGCATGTGGGCGAAATGGCAGAGCTGCTTCATCAGGTGGAAGATCGGTATTCCAACAACTACTTGCTTCAGATGAACGATCATTGGCAGCAACAGCTGGATACCCTTGCCGAATGGAAGATAAACTGCCCCAAACAACGGGATTTTTACCGCTCTTATGTGGAATGTCGCTCCTCCAAGGTGTGCGTGATTGTTTCTGATGCGTTGCGCTACGAAATCGGTGAGGATCTGGCTGCCCGTATCAATCAAAAGAACCGCCTTGACGCGCAAGTCAAATACGCCGTAAGCGGTTTGCCAAGCTATACCCAACTCGGTATGGCGGCCGTTTTGCCGAATAAAACTCTGGAAATTAAAGAAGATACAACCGTTTTTGCCGACGGTCTGCCGACATCGGGCTTGGATAATCGCGACAAGATCCTCAAAAGAAAATGCGAGCGCTCGGTTGCCCTCAAAACCGCGGATATTTTGGAAAACAATCGTGACGGGTTGCGCGATATCTTAAAAAACAACGACGTGATCTACGTTTTCCACGATGTGGTAGATAAGAAAAGTCACGATTCCGCCTCAGAAGAAGATACACCTTTGGCAGCCGAAGAAGCCGTTGAGGAACTGACCAAGCTGGTGGGGAAATTGATGGGCGATAATTATATCGGCAGAGTGCTGATTACGGCAGATCATGGCTTTATCTACCAAAACCGCACACTTGACGAAAGCGAATATCTCGGCGTTGACCCGAGCGGCGATATTTTGAAAAAGGATCGGCGTTTTGTGGTGGGCAAAAACCTCCGCCAAGACAGCGCGTTTATGAGCTTTACGGCAGGGCAGCTCGGCTTGGAGGGAGATTTGGACTTCCAATTCCCGAAATCCATTAACCGCTTGCGTGTCAAAGGTGCGGCCTTGAAGTTTGTTCACGGGGGCGCATCACTTCAGGAAGTCATCGTGCCGGTGGTCATGATCTCAAAGAAAAATCAAGACGATATCCGGCAGGTTGATGTGGATCTTTTGGACAGCGGCAACGGCATTATCTCGTCCAGTCAGCTGGTGATTAAACTCTATCAACGGGAGCCTGTGGGCGATAAGGTCCAAAAACGTGTCCTCAAAATCGGCGTGTATAATGCCGACGGAAAGCTGATTTCCGAACAAAAAGAGCTTGTTTTTGACAGCCCGAGTTCGGATATCAAAGATCGGGAACACACCGTTACCCTGTTGCTCACCAAGGAGATTGATAAGGAAAATAATCGGAGAGTCAGCCTGATTTTGAGAGAGCCGAACGGGACCAACTTTACCAAAGAATACTTGAAGAAAGAGTATCGGGTCAACAAGATGTTTGAGACGGATTTTTAAGGAGTAAAAAGAATGAATGAGCTGGATACTAAAATTAACGAAGTTTTTGCCGGTTGCGTGGTGCGAAAAGATCTGGTCAAGGAAGTCCGCGGAAATGCGATTGTGCCGTCGTATGTCTTGGAATATCTGCTCGGTCAATATTGTGCGACCAATAACGAAACCGAAATTGCCGCCGGTATCGAATCCGTCAAAGATATTTTGGCAAAACATTATGTTCATCGCAACGAAGCCGAATTGATCAAATCTTATATCAAAGAAAAACAACGCTTTAAGGTGATTGATAAGATCTATGCCGAACTGGATGAGAAAAACGACTGCTATCGGCTGACTTTTTCTAATCTGGGGATCAACAAGGTGGTGGCATCTGCCGAAACCGTCAGCAAAAAACACCCGAGGTTGCTGGTTTCTGGCGTATGGTGCTTGGCAGAGGTGGAATATCAGTACAGCGACAACTCCAATCAAACACCTTGGGTCTTGTCAAACATTAAGCCTATCCAACTGTCGCATTTTGATTTTGATGACTTTTTGGAAAAAAGAAGCCGCTTTACAACCGAAGAATGGATTGACCTTATCTTACAAAGTATCGGCTTTAACCCGGAAAAGCTCAATCACCGCAATAAATTGCTTCAGCTGGTGCGCCTTGTGCCGTTTTGCGAAAGAAACTACAATCTGATTGAACTCGGCCCGAAAGGTACAGGTAAATCTTTTATCTACACCGAGTTTTCCCCTCACGGGACGCTTATTTCTGGTGGCGAAATCACCGTTTCAAAGCTGTTTGTCAATAACGCGAAAAAACACGATATCGGGCTTGTGGGCTATTGGGATAATATCGCTTTTGACGAGTTTGCCGGTCAGCAGAAAAAGGTGGATAAAGCCCTCGTAGATATTATGAAAGGCTATATGGCTAATAAATCTTTCTCCCGCGGCGTGGAAACACTGGGTGCGGAGGCATCAATGACCTTTATCGGTAATACAAAACACAATGTGCCGTTTATGCTCAAGCATTCCAATCTGTTTGAAGAACTGCCCGATAAGTATTTGGATTCGGCGTTTCTGGATCGTCTACACTTCTATATTCCGGGTTGGGAAATTGATATCATCCGCAATGATTTGTTTACTTCCGGCTACGGATTTGTGGTTGACTACTATGCCGAGGCGTTGAAACATCTGCGTAATCAGGATTATTCCAACGAATATAAAGATCTGTTTACGCTCTCCGATGATATTTCAACCCGCGACAGAGACGGTATTAACAAAACGTTCTCCGGCTTGATGAAAATCATTTACCCGAACAAAATTGCCACAAATGAGGAAAAAGAAGAACTCCTGAAGTTTGTTATGGAAGGCAGAAAACGTGTGAAAGATCAGATCATTCGTCTGGATACGACTTTCCCCGCAACCGATTTTTCTTATACTAAACGGAGCGGCGAAAAAGTCAAAGTGATGACGTTGGAAGAAATCCAATATCACGATTTCTATTACAAAGGCGCATCTTCAACAGAGGCTGTGGCAGAACCTGCTCAAACCGAAGAATTGCCGTTTATGATGCCTGAACACGTTGAAACTTCACCAATTCAAACGTCGCAAGCACCAGCTCCAAAGCAGCCGGAACTTCAAGAAAAGCATCTGACTTTTAGCGAGGGACAAATGGGTGTTTCTTTTGCCGGTTTATTTGCCGATTATATTAAAGGGGCAAAACATATTGTGGCGATAGATCCGTATGTCCGAAATGTTTATCAGCTGCTGAACTTTATGGAGTTTTTGGAGATGATTGAACAAAATAAGTCCGATAGCGATGAAGTCGCGGTTGAGCTGATTACCACCATGGACGAAAACTATTCGCAACAGCAGGAAGATGATTTGGCCGCAATCAAAACATCGTGCTTTGCGATGGGGATTCAGTTTACTTATCGCTTTGATCCGCTTATTCACGCACGCAGTGTGACAACGGATACAGGTTGGAAAATCTCACTGGATAGAGGGTTTGATATTTACCAAAACTGCGAAAGAAAAGACTTTTTTGCTTTCACAAATCGCCTTCAGAAATACCGTCCTTGTAAGCAGTTTGAGATTACTTACATCAAACAATCTCAATCAGGCAGCGCAAAAGACTAGGAATAAGATAGCAATAGCATAAAAAAGAGAG
>CAYPIZ010000073.1:0-5847 GCA_964410935.1 uncultured Acetobacter sp.
TGTTCCGCACACGCTGCCTTTATAGCCTGTGCCGCTGGTGTATTTGGTGCAAGCATCACAGCTTCATATAATACGGAAATATTGCCTTGTGAGGCTAACAAATCTGCCGCCTTATGGATAAAACTTCCTTTAACGGTATAGTCACCTGACTGGTAGAGTGAAGCACCTTTTAGGTCCTTCAAATCCCCCTCTTTTGGGGCTTTGGCAGCACTTTCATTCATCACTTCAATCAGTTTTTTGCGTTCCTCAAAGGACAAGCCCTTTTCCTGAATAATCTTGGAATACATATCAAAGATCATCGGATCTTCTGCTGTCTTGGGGATAACCCGCTCTGCTAGATACTTGTCTCTAAATTCTTCGGAACATCTTTGGGTCCAAGAACCATACGATTCTACTAAATCTTTTGTCGATATCTTAGATAATCCAATTTCATTTTCAAAAGCTGATAATACCTGATCATACAAATTTTTCATTTTGTTATGATCCACCAGATTGAGCTTATCCAAGTCTGTCATGTAGTTATAAAATGCTACAGATCTTGGATAGGAATCTGTTTGTGTTCCAAAATGTGGAAACTCTTTAATAAACTTATCTGCGACATTGTTTGCAATTTGCGGATGAGATTTGATAAAATCAATCAAATCATCATCTAAATCTCCATCATTGTAGTCTTTTTCAAATGTTTGACGTATATGCGAAACATATGCTTCCCCCATTTTCTGTGCATTCTTGTTATCATTTTGCGGAATCCAGTAAGAAAGGTGATTCAACCCGATGCTGATATTCCTATAAGGCTGCTCCGATGCCGGTGGTTGAGAGACAATTTGGGCACATAAATCGACTATTTTATCAAGATCATCGGGGTTAGCCTTGGCAAGTTTCGGAAATAGATCGCAAACATAAGTATCATGATGTGCAATGAAATCAGGATGATGCTGCCAAGCATCATTCAAGAGATTATATATTTTATGGGCAAATTTGGGATCGTTTTCGGCAATATCTCCTAAAAGGCGCCAATCGGAATAATTAGAATAATTATGACTGGTATTTTTCACTGCATCCCATATTGTATTATATTCTTTATCTTGATTGCGTAGAGAAAATTTGTCAAATCGTGTTAAGTTATCATAAATACTCTTGTCATCCAAACGCAGATAAATGATATCTTTAGACATGGACGCAAGATACAAATCATACACCTTAGCTGCATAGTCTGGAAAATGTTCGGCGAATTTAATCATATCTTCATAGTTTTCTTCTCTCAGTATCCAATAGTTTTGCTTCCTTGTTACAAAATCTGTTAATGTGTTATACGCTTTTTCCGCATCAATATCATTGGAATTGTTCTCAAGCATTTCCATCACACTTTCCCAAGTATCTATCAGATTTTTATCAGTTTGAGTCATAATGTTATCTCCTTTTGGTGTTGTTATAATTGATATATCTATCCTAGGCTATTTTTCCGACTCTGTCAAGAAATTATTTTATGCAAAAACAGAGGAATAGTTTTCCAAAAAATCCGGAAAAATAGCCTAGGTCAGAAAACACGGTTTTTATTTAAAAAAAATACTTGCAAAATAAATATTTTACGCTTATAAACAACCCGAATTTGACAATGGTGTCGGATTCATAATTCACACGCAGACAAGGCGTTGGCTCTAGAGATAGCGTCGTCGCTCCGGTGCTTAAAGCAATTTAAGTTATACGTCTGCGGAGGTTTAACTGGAAAATAAGGAAATATAAAATATGACACTTCCTACTTTTACGTTGCGTCAGCTTGTTGAAGCAGGCGTACACTTCGGACACCACGCTCGTCGTTGGAATCCGCAAATGGCTCCGTACATCTACGGTAAAAAAGATAACGTTCACATTATTGACTTGCAAAAAACTTATCCGATGCTTTATACAGCTTTGGCTGTTGCTCGTGATGTTGCTGCAAAAGGTGGTAAAGTTTTGTTTGTTGCTACCAAGCGTCAAGCTCAGGATATTGTTAAAGAAAGTGCTGAGAGATGCGGTCAGTATTATGTAAACTATCGTTGGTTGGGCGGTATGCTCACAAACTGGAAAACAGTTAATCGTTCTATCAATCGTCTCGTTAAATTGAACGAAATGGAAGAAAAGAACGCTTACGACGGATACACCAAAAAAGAAATGCAAAACATCAAAAAAGAACAGGGCAAGCTTGCTTTGTCTTTAGATGGTATCAAAAATATGGGTGGTCAGCCGGATTTGTTGTTTGTAATTGATACACCAAAAGAAGCTTTGGCTATTAAAGAAGCTAAAAAGTTGGGTATTCCTGTTATCGGTATCACCGATACAAACGCTAACCCGAATGATGTAGATTATCCGGTTCCGGGCAACGATGATGCTATTCGCGCTATCCAATTGTATTGCGAATTGGTATCTTCCGCAGTGTTAGACGGTATGCAGGCAGAAGTTGCTGCTCAGGGTGTTAAAGTTGAAAACACCGCTGCAGAAGCTGAAGCCGGTGCTGCTTTCGCAGAAGAAGAAAACGCTTAATTGTAAGCTAAAAAGGCGGTGGTTCGCTGCCGCCTTGTTTTTTAGAGTTTTATAGAAATATCAGATAAGGGGAATAGTAATGGCTGAAATTACCGCCGCTATGGTAAAAAGTTTAAGAGAAACCTCCGGTGCCGGAATGTTGGATTGTAAAAAGGCATTGGTTGAAACAAACGGCAATATGGAAGATGCAATTGACTGGTTGCGCAAAAAAGGTTTGGCTTCTGCTGCTAAAAAAGCCAGCCGTATTGCTGCTGAAGGTTTGGTTTCTGTATTTGTAGACGGCAATGCAGGTGCTGTTGTTGAAGTTAATTCCGAAACAGACTTCGTTGCTAAAAATGATATCTTCCAAGATTATGTTGAAAATGCCGCCAAAGCTGCAATGGCCGTTAAAGGTGATGTTGAAGCTTTGAAATCTTTTGTTTGCCCGGTAACCGGCAAAGAAATGGGCACAATTTTAACCGATATGATTGCTAAAATCGGTGAGAATATGAACCTTCGCCGTTCAGCTTACATCAGTGCTGAAAACGGTGTTGTATGTTCTTATATTCACAACTCTGTTCGTGCAAATCTTGGTAAAATCGGTGTGTTGGTTGCCTTAGAGGGAACTGCTGATAAAGCTAAAATGCAAGAACTGGGCAAGCATATTGCTATGCACATTGCTGCCACCAATCCAATCGCTATGACGGTTGCTGAAGTTCCTGCTGAAAATGTTGCTCGTGAAAAAGCTATTTTCTCCGAACAAGCATTGGCTTCCGGTAAACCGGCAAATATTGTAGAGAAGATGGTTGAAGGCCGTATCCGCAAATACTACGAAGAAGTAGTATTGGAAGAACAGGCATATATTATGGATCCGGATAAGAAAGTTAAAGCAGTTGTTGAAGAATTTGCTAAAGAAAATAACGCCGCAGTTAAACTTTCCGGTTTTGTATGCTTCAAATTGGGCGAAGGCTTGCAGAAAAAAGAAGAAGATTTTGCTTCTGAAGTTGCTGCACAACTCGGTAAATCTGCATAATCTTTACCAAGTGATTTTTAGAGGCTCTTCCTTTACAGGAGGGGCCTTTTTGTATTATAACAAAAATATGTGAATAAAGCATATAGTTGATTGCAACAGAAGGGGATTTTGCTAAACTTAAACAAATGAACTTTGTCGGAGAGGGAATGTTGTGCCTAAAATATCTGTAATTATCCCGATTTACAACGTAGAAAAATATCTTTCAGCATGCCTGGATAGCGTCTTGTCGCAAACATTTACTGACTTTGAAGCAATTTGTATTAATGATGGGTCTACGGATGGATGTGGTGAAATTTTAAGCAATTATGCCGCCAAGGACGAGCGTGTTCAGGTGATAATTCAAGAAAATTCAGGTCTTTCAGAAGCCCGTAATGCCGGTTTGAATGTTGCAAAAGGGGAGTACATATATTTTCTAGATTCTGATGATGTTATTCACCCGCAGTTATTGGAAACTGCGTTGCACGTTATGGAAGAGGCTGATGCCGATGTTGTGAGCTTTCGCTATCAAAAGTGTTCTGCAGAAAAGCCTTTTGTGTTTGAACCACTTGATGTTCCCCATGTTTCTTATCAAAAAATTTCTAATCCATACAGAGTGAATAAAAGAAAGTATCCTTTTAATGTGTGGACGAAGTTTTATAGAAAAAGCCTTATTGACGGGATAAAATTTATTCCTCACATTCATTTTGAAGATTATCCTTTCACCTACCATGTGTTGAGCCGCAAACCTAAAATCATTTTTATAGATAAGGTTTTATATGGCTATACGTCTAATCCCAAATCTATCTCCAATGCAAAGATAAATCCGCAACAAATACGGGATTATCGCATAGGTTGGGAATATCTCTACAATGTTTATGCGGATAAATCTCTAAGCAAGGAAAGAAGTTTGGTCATTCGGTACGTCTTACCGCACCTCTTAAAAAGACAGTTTCAGTTGTGTAAAGCCGCTCCACAGGAATTTAAAAAAGAGATGGAGAGCCTTTTTGCCACAGAACTTGCAATGTTGCAAGCAACAGGTTGGTTGCAGCTACGAGGAAATAAGTTAAAATATTGGCTATATTATCAGTGGTTACTACGCAAGGCCAAACCGGTTAATGTAGTGAAGATTTGCGGTGGTCTGGGCAATCAGCTGTTTCAATATGCTTTTGGGCAGAATTTTCCTGAAGTATGTTATGACACTTCATTCTATAAAGCAGGAAAATCCCGTAAACTGGAATTGAATTTGTATAATATTCCACTCAAAGTGGCTGGTAAAAAATTTTCACGTGGTAAAGTTAATTTATTTCAGTTTGCCCAGCCTAAAATGATAGAAGAAACGCAAATTAACCGCTATGAACCGGAGCTTTTGCAACAAAATGGGTATTTTTCCGGTTTCTATCAAACAGAAAAATATTTTTCTGCTTTTCGGGAGAAAATTTTAAGAGAGTTTACCTTAAAACTCCCACTGAATGCGGCTAATCTAAAGATATTAGGTGAAATTAAAAAGACATCATCCGTATCTTTGCATATCAGGCGAACTGATTATTTAAGTCCGACGGTTCCGATGGAAGTTTTGGATCTGGATTACTATAAAAGAGCAATTGATTACATCATGCAACATGTTAGTGATCCTCATTTTTTTGTATTTTCGGATGATCCTCAATGGGTGAAGGATAATTTAAAAATTACGGCACCTCATACCTTTGTAGATGTCAATGATGGTTCACATGGTTATTTTGATTTGGAACTCATGAGAAACTGTAAACATAACATCATTGCCAATTCCAGTTTTTCTTGGTGGGGTGCTTGGCTAAATGAAAATTCTGCTAAAATTGTTGTTAGCCCAAATAAATGGTTTAAAACGACAGCAGTAGAATATGGTGGGGATATAATTCCCGAAACGTGGATTAAATTGTGAGAGGAATAATGAAAGTTTTTGTATCAGGATGTTTTGATGTTTTACATAGCGGGCATATTCGTTTTTTTGAAGAAGCTGCCTCTTTAGGAGATTTATATGTTTCCATAGGTTCTGATGCTACAGTGGAAGAACTCAAGCACCGTCCGACTTTGTATAACGAACAGGAGCGTTTGTATATGGTTTCATCAATCCGCTTTGTAAAAGAGGCTTTTATTGCCCAAGGACACGGTAAGTTGGATTTTATGGAAGAGCTACAAACAGTAAAACCGGACATCTTTTTTGTGAATAGTGACGGCGATAGCCCGGAAAAGCGGCAAGCTGTTGAGAATTTAGGCATTCGCTACATTGTATCAAACCGCATTCCCAAAGATTTACTCCCGGTCCGTTCCACAACTTCTATCCGTGAAATATTAAAGAA
>CAYPIZ010000074.1:0-5553 GCA_964410935.1 uncultured Acetobacter sp.
AGGCAAAGAAACCAATAACATTGACAGCCGTATTCGGCAACATTAAACCGATACGCGCTTCTACGGGAAATGCTTGTTGAAAAGCTGCACCCAAGACATAAGATTTCATGATGAGTGCTTTATAGCTCAGCGGTGTGCGGGAAATATCTTCCACAATTTTATGTTTCCACCCGTTTTGCCTTGCGGCCTCCAGCAACGCCGTAAAAAGATTTTCTTCAATAGGAGAGGTTTTATACATCATCTCGGCCATAAGCTCGTACAACTTTAAGGAAGTAACATGACGGCGATCTCGCCCCTTGATGCTTTCCTCAATATGAATTTTTTCCGGCTTGAGGAGAGTCATCTTAATTTCCGGAAACAGACGTGTCTTCAAAATACCGTTCAGGTAAGAAAGTTTGCTATACTGCGCACCGCTAATTCTGACAGCCAGCAAAGGAGCATCCGCTTTTTCGGCGATTACCCCTGCCCCTTCATACACTTTCATCAGACCGCCGGTCACGGTGATACGCCCTTCCGGAAAGATCATCAGTTTTTTATCTTTTTTCACTTCTTCAATCATTGCACGCAAAGACATCGGCGAAGTCGGATCTATCGGGAAGAAATGAACGGCTTTACTTAACAGACGGACATACCACTTCTTCGCCCATTCGGTGTTGATGGCAATGGTTATCGGTTCCGGCATAAAGGCGGCAATCAAGACACCGTCCAAAAGCGAGCTATGATTGGCAATAATCACGGCTTTGCGTCCGGTACGACGAAGGTTTGTCAGCCCTTCAATTTTCACCCGATAGAGCATACTCAAAACGGTTTGGAAAAGTGAACGGATAAAAGCATCCGGCAGCAACAAGGAAATGTAAAAGAACACCAGTAGCGAAATAAACGCCATAACGCCGAAAATATCCGAAATGGTACACCCTAGGGAGAGAAGGACAATCGCTAAGACGGCAGAAAGGCACATGCCTAACGAATTGATAATATTGTTCCCGGCAATCACGGAAGCCGTGTGTGCCGTTGGTGCGTGGTATTGCATCAAAGCATTCAAGGGAACAATGTATAAGCCACCGGAAAATGCCAGTAAAAAGAGAAAGAACATTATCCCCCAGGCGTGCGGTTGCGTAAAGAATGCCGTGAACGTTACCAAAGTTTCCGCTGTCGGGTAATCCGCGGTAAGACGGCAAATACCGTATAAACCGATCCCCATACCCAAAGCACCCAAGGGAACATAGGTTGCGTGGATAAGCCCTCTTAAAATTTTGGAACAGGAAAGTGAGCCAACGGCAACACCGATGGAAAAGATCACCAGAAACAGCGTGATTACCCCCTCTGAGGCGTTCAAGATCTGCCCGGCCAGAGGATAAATCTGCACAGCGACCAAAGCCCCAATCGTCCAGAACCAGGTTGCCCCTAAGATACAACGAAAGACTATTTTATTTTGACGGATAATCTTAAAATTTTGCCGGATCGCCTTGAAAATATTTAAGTTTAATTTTTCTTGCGGACGAGGTGCAACGGCTGTCGGAATATGCCACGCCGTTATAATCCCAATCAGGCTTAAGGTTATAAGCAAAGCAACTGCCCACGGCATAGGCAGTAACGTGCCGAGAATTAACCCTAAAAGAATCGCCGCATAAGTAGAGGCCTCAACATAGGCGTTGGCACTCACCAATTCTTCTTTTTGCAGGAGTTGTGGAAGAAGCGCATATTTTATCGGCCCAAAGAAGGCAGATTGTGTGCCCATAAGGGCAAGCAAAGCAATTAAAAGAGGGAGACTATGGAAAACATACACCACGGCGACACCGGACATCAACAAAAATTCCGTCACTTTCAAGACACGGGCAATTTTATCCCGTCTATAAATATCGGCAACCTCGCCGGCAGTGGCGGAAAACAGAAAAAACGGCAGAATAAACAACCCGGCAACAACGTTTGATAAGATATCCGATTGTGCGGTAAATTTTATGGCAATCGTGGTGAGAAGTGCATTTTTGAAAAGGTTATCATTGAGAGCCCCTAAAAACTGCGTGAGTAACAACGGCAAAAAGCGTTTTGTTTTCAAAAGATTATTTAACATTTCGTCCTACTTTTTTAAAGTTCTTCCTTGAGAGTTATTGTGCGAAAAGCAGGAAAATCTGCAAGATATTTTAGCTTAAATTCCACAGCTTAAAACCGGGAAAAGAAAAAAATCGGCTTTTTTTGATTTTTCTTATTGACAAGAGTTTTTTTTGTTTGTAAAAACTAGTCCTGTTGATGGCGGGGTAGCTCAGTTGGTTAGAGCAGAGGAATCATAATCCTTGTGTCGAGAGTTCGAATCTCCCCCTCGCTACCAGATTTTAAGCACCTTAACCGGTGCTTTTTTTATACAAAAAATGAGCCCTCTTGATGAGGGCTCTGACTGACGGTTAAGACAACATTATTTCAAATTGTCTTTTTTGAAGTGAGATAAAAAGCGCAAAGGGTCTTGTCCGGCACTCTTCAGCAAAGTATCCGCAATATCGTACAGACGAACGGCGAACAAACCGCAAACACCGGACAAGCCGTATTTTACCGGTGTCGGGATATCCATATATTCCACCAGCAAGCCACTCAACATACTGACAAGAAACGTTATCAAAATATCGCGCAGGCTTTGTTTGATAGAAATAAACGGCTTGATGAGTATGGTGATTAAGGCCATAAACAAGCCCCATACGCCATAACCGAAGATGATTTCCTTTACTCTTTCCATAGCGCCCTCCCCTAATGCAAAATGATGTTGGGGACGGTTATCGGCAATGTACTCGGAATTTCCTTAGCCCAGAGGATAATTTTATCCGTATCTGCCGAGGCAACCGGTGCAAATATACCGGATACACTGTCGTTCAAAGCAAAAATCACACTCGGAATATGGGCTGTGGTTACGCCTGATAAAGGTATCTCCACCCGATAAGGATATTGCTCGTAAGTTGTATCTGCCGTAAAATAACCTGCCTCAATACCGACATTTTCAAAGCGTTTCGGCTCTCTTTCAGCAATTTCATCTTTAATATCGGCATAAAGCGTAGCCATAGCTTTAGCGATGGACGGCACTTGTTTAATCTCTTCAAAATGCGTGTCAAGTTCCGAAAGTAAAGCTATAATTTCTTCTTTTGCCGTTAGGGTACCGAGCGGGAGTGTCAGCGTTGCATCAACTTTTTCATGCAATTCCTGCAACGCCATGGTGATTTTATCCAGAGCGTATTCATAATCCTGTGCCGGAAAATTCTCCCCCTCAATAAATTTGATGAGCTGCGTGAGTGCCACATCGCGGATAATGATGATTTTTGCGCCATTTTCCGGCGGTACGGTAAAAACCACCTCTCCCCCTGACGGATTTCCTCCACCGGTCAGCGTATAATCCGTACCGCAGGTAAACGGTGAATTTTCGTTATCCTTAAAAACGGCAACCTGTTTATCAAAAAAATAAAACGGTATGGGGAAGGAACTTGTTGCCCCGTCTGCCACATAGATTGCCTTGGATTGTTCTGATTGTAACGTCATAGTTTTCTCCTTAAAATAAAAAAGGCCTCAGAGTGTTTACCCTAAAGCCGAATTAAAAAAATCCCCATAACGGGGATAAAATGACTCTTCGCCATTCTGCATATACTTTAACACAACGGTGACGGCAAAGTCAACCTCTCGCTGTAAAAACAAAGATTTTTCTTGGTTGATGTGTTACTTTAAGTTGACAGTTTAACGTTATGATTTTAGAGATTTAATTTTTGCCAATTCTCGTCCCATCTTAACAGGATCGGCAGATTTTAGATCACTTTGTAACTGCACGGTATTTTTCGGGAACAGGCAAATCACCGTACTGCCCAGCAGAAAACGCCCGAGTTCTGCTCCTTTTTTCAAAGTAATTTTATCTTTTTCGTAGTGATAAATTGTCTTTTCCTTACCGTGAGACGGGGCGACAACTCCGCTGAAAACGGTCTGAATACTGGCGACAATGGTTGCCCCAACCAGAACAACGGCAAATTCCCCTACCTGCTCGTTTTTGAAAAAGCAAATCACCCTTTCATTGCGGGCAAAAAGATTATCCACGTTGGAAGCCGTTAGCGGATTAACCGAAAACAAATCCCCGGGAACAAAAATCATCTTTTGCAAAGTTCCGTCCAGAGGCATGTGCACACGGTGATAGTTTGCCGGAGATAAATAAATGGTGGCAAACTCCCCGGATTCATAAGGTTTTGCATCTTTATCATCCCCACCGAGCAAGGCTTCCAGACTATAATAATGCCCTTTAGCCTGAAGCACGGCATCTTTGTAAATTGTGCCCAGCTGACTAATTGTGCCGTCTACCGGTGAAACGATAACATCCTTGGCGGCAGCAATCGGCCGAGCCCCCTTCTTTAAAGCACGGGTAAAAAAATCATTAAAAGTTTTGTATTGGTGAATATCCTCAAATTCAGCCTCGGTCATATCAACGTGATACTGCTTGATAAAAGCATTGATCATAGCCGTTGTCGCCTTACCGAGCTGAGCTGTGGCAATCTTACCGACTGCACGGGAAAGCAGTTTCTTGGGCAGAAAATATTGTGTATTGACTTTTAAGCTATCCGATAAAGAGCGCATGAGGTATTCTCCTATTATTACAATGCTCTTGAATATACGCCTTAAAGGCAAAATGTCAACACACAAAAAACAGGCAGAGAATTTATCTCTGCCTGAATAAAGTAAATCTGAATTTTGTTTTCATCATCATAATTATTTACTAATTGTAACGTTTTCCTCTCTCGATATTAAATACGCGTAAGAATTGCGTGTAATCTTCGCTGATGCTGTCAAAAAATTGAATCATCATTTTTTTGAGTTCGGCATCAAAGGAATTTTTTGGTCGAGTGGCATAGTTAGACATTAGGAAATATCTATATGATTCGGGATTGTTTAAAGTACTGAATTCCTGCACCCAGGCAGTAATGTTGCAACTACTTAAAACAAACATATCCCGTTCCCCTTTATCAAGAGATTGCAACAAAAATTCAAACTTCGTACCGTCTGTATCTTTTGCAAAATCAAAGATAAAGAACCCATCTCGTACAACCCATTGCAGAGCTTCTGTCGGAAGGTCCACGAGACATTCTTCTTCCATATACGGCCAGGCATAGACACCGGGTTCTTTTATATCAAAGAAAGTCAGGATATCTAAGGTTTCAATAAAATATATTGCCAATTCATCGTCTTTGATGGCAAAAAATTTATCGGCCGTCCTTGAAGGGGGAACCATAATTTTGGTCTCTTCAAAAAGGTGCTCGGTTCTTTGACTGTCAGAACCGGCATAGGCTCTAAGAGGTGTGCCGTTTTCTTTTACAAAACGTTTATACCAATCAGGAGATGCTCGCCACACATCCAAAATTGTTTCGGCGGTTTCCTTTGTGAGCGCTTTATCTCTGGATAACAACATCTCACTCATTTCCCCGTATTTCATAGTATAAATAATAATTTAGTATCTAGCTGAAAGTTATATCCGATAAAATTAAATGTCAATCTTTTTTTAGACAAAACAACTTGATTCTTTGTTTTTTATCTGCTATACTC
>CAYPIZ010000075.1:0-5235 GCA_964410935.1 uncultured Acetobacter sp.
AATTCTTTGTAACCATATATCCATAAAACCTGTATTGGGCAAACTTTTAAACTTTTTCATTATTTTCTCTATATAATTTATTTTTTCCTCGTCACTTTGGACACATTCAATTATCTTACTAATAATAGCTGCACAAAGATGATATGTTGAAGGATTATTATAAGCTAAATCCACAACTATACTCAATAATACTCCCATATCATCTTTTTTACAGTTCACTTTCATTTTTTCGTAAAATTTGGTTAAAATTCTTTTTAATTGCCCTGAGTTCGGGTGCTTATCTGCAAACTCGTATATTTGCAATAACACCCTCTGATTATTATATTTTACATTATCATTGTTAAAATACTTTCCACCTAATTGCGAGGTTATTAAGTCTAATTTATCTTTTTTTATTGATCCTAATATAACATTTTTTGAGGATGATGTTTTGGTCGGATTTAGTTTTAACCCCAATTCAATTAATATCTCTGTTAAATATTTTGTAATGGCAGCACCTTCATTTGGATTATTTACAAAAATCCTATAATCATCTCGATACCTTACTATATGATAATCTTCGATATTTTCTTTTTCTAATTTTTGCGACAATAATAAATCCGCATAACCAAGAACAATTTCTGCAATAAAATCCATTAAAACAGAACCTTGAGGAATACCATTTGTTTGTCCCAAAGCCATATCTCTTAATTTCATATCTATCAAACAACCAATGAGCTTTTTATTGTCTCTATTCTCTGGTTGTTTAGAAAATTCTTTTCCATGTAGAGCCCAACAGATAGTATGCGTATAAATTGATCCATAGCAATCAGTTATATCCGTTACATATATAAAAGAAAAATCAAGTGCTTGTTTTATTGATGCTTGTTCGGTCTCTTTCCACCAAGTTGCAATTTGTTCTGATTTTTGTGTTTTTTTAGGATCTGTTGATACTATTGGGATGCTGGCACATTGGATTTTCCTATTACTTTGGAATTCCTTAAATTTTGAGCAGATGATATTCCAATTATCTTTTTCTGTTATCAGTTTTACCAGTTCAACATACAATGCCGGATGAATCAGTTGGAAAGGTCTCCATGCATACAGACCGTCTTTATTGGCGATAATTTTATAATTTACTCCGTCGCATTTATCTGTTTTTTTATTATTATCACAATAATCAGATAATTTATGAGTTTTTAGGCAGTTATAAATATCGTCCAGAATCTTTTGAAACGTAATATATTCCGGTAGATCAATATTAGAATAGCTATCCTCTTTTAAGAAGAAATCTCTGGCTTTTATTTCCGAAAAATCTAGTATTGTCGTCATTTTTTCTCCTCTCTATTTGGCATAAATTTTTCTGCACTTGGAGTTGTTTTCGGGAGCTTGTAACTGTTATGCCGCTTTCTTATAGAGATACTGTTGGAACGTGCAGAACATTGAGCGGATTTCATCCGGTTTACCCAGTTCCTGCGATGCATTCACCGGAGAGCCATATTTCAAATTAACAAGTTGACCAATTCTCTCGTCATCAAGTTCTGAAATACCCTCTTTAACATATTGTTGCAATACAAACTCAATAAAGGCAAACTGTCTGGCCGCATAGTTATCCATAACATAAAATTTACATTGGTCAGCTCTTTCGCTTCTGGTCATCATATCATTGCAGAATTCTGCCAAAAAGCTTAAAACATCAAACACATCATTATTTTCGGCATTTAAAACTCTTTGAATATACTTAAATGTTTCTCGATTATAGCCACGTTCGGCAAAGCGTTTGAGTAATGTCTTTCTGGTGAGCGGATCAAGCCATACTTGGAGCAATTCTTCTTCCGTTTTAAAGAAGTTAGGCATTTGACCGACCAGTCTCTCAATAAATTCTTTCGCGCTAATAGGTTTGCCCAAGTCTTTATCATAAAATGTGGTGCCATTATCAAAAATTTCGACTTCGCGACCTTTGCCTAACTTAATTTTAGTAATTTTCTTCGGCTCCGGAGTTTCTCCGCCTTTGCCGTTTTCCCCTTTTTCACCCTTACCTTCTTGACCTTTTTTACCGCCGTCATCACCGCTCAGCTTTCCGGTATATTCTATCGGCCCATCCCATTCTTTATCTTCAAAATTATGTGACGCTCCAACAAAGTCATAAATTGTGAAATAATCCTTATCTTCGCAAATTCGGGTTCCTCGCCCGATAATCTGCTTAAATTCAATCATAGAGTTTACCGGCCGGAGCAAAACGATATTTTTTACCTGCACGGCATCCACACCGGTAGAAAGCTTTTGCGATGTGGTTAAAATTGTAGGGATAGTTTTTGATGTATCTTGAAATTGCCGCAAAAACATTTCTCCGCGTTCCCCATCATCGGCCGTTACCCGAACGCAATAGTTTGGATTTTGGCTGACGGTTTTGTATTGGTTTATCATATCTCTGATTAAGCCGGCGTGGGTTTGTGTGGCGCAAAAGACCAAAGTTTTAGCGTTTTGATTGATTTCATCCATAAACTTTTTAACCCGCTCAAGCTCCTTATCAACAATAAACACTTCATTGTCCTTATAAGTTTTTTCCGGATCAATATCCCCATCAACATCATCAGATGCATTATACTGATATTCGTCAAAATTTGTGCTTAGGTTTCTTACTCTAAATGGTGTCAAAAAGCCGTCATTAATACCTTGTTTAAGCGAATAAGTATAGACCGGCTCACCAAAATATTTATAAGTATCCACATTATCTTTGCGTCTTGGTGTAGCTGTTAACCCCAAGTGAACAGCACAATCAAAATAGTTCAAAATCTCGCGCCAATTACTTTCATCATTTGCACCACCACGGTGGCATTCGTCAATAATGACAAAATCAAAAAAGTCTTTCGGATATTGCCCGAAATACGGCTTTTCGCCGCTCATAAAGGTTTGGAAAATGGTAAAGAAAATGCTCTGTGCATCCGGAACTCTGCCATTTTTCTTAATATCCGTCGGTGTAATTCTGACCAGTGAATTAAGCGGAAAAGCCTGAAAAGCGTTAAATGCTTGGTCGGCCAATATGTTCCGATCGGCTAAAAACAACACGCGAGGCAACCGTTCGCCGATGTTTTTAATATTCCACTTTGCCTGCATCAGTTTCCACACAATTTGGAAAGCAATACAGGTTTTTCCGGTTCCGGTGGCAAGAGTTAATAAAATTCTGTTTTTACCTTCGCTCAATGCTTTTATCGTGGCGTTGATAGCATTTTCCTGATAATATCTCAGTTCAAACTGGCCATCTGTTTTAGAGGGAATAGCCGACAGCAAATTAAATATCTTATTGTCTTGGCTGTAGGTCATTTGCCAAAGTTCTTCCGGTGTCGGATATTTCTCAACCTGAGATTCTTTGCCCGTTACCATATCTATTTGATAGATATCCGTTCCGTTTGTGGCATAGGTAAAGCGAACATTTAAAAGCTCGGCATATTGTTTGGCTTGAGCCACACCATCGGTATAAGAACGAGTTGATTTTTTGGCCTCTACCACCGCTAATTTAACATTTTTATAAATAAGCACATAATCGGCACTCAACTTCGGTGCGCGAGCGTTTATACCGATAATTTTGCCCTTAGAGATAGGATATTCGCGTCTGACAATAACATTGTCGCCGGTTTTCCATCCACATTCTATCAACTTAGGATTTATCAGTTCTTCTCTGGTATCGGCTTCAGAAACCATCACAGTTCTCCTCTAAATGCTTTTTGCAATATAGATTGTTTTAGCTCATACATTCTTTAATTTTTTGGGTGTAAATTTGCTCAAGCGCAACAATATTTTTTCTCATAGAATCTAATTTCATCACAATTTCATCTTGTGTTGATTTATCTGGAAATGGAAAATATTGCTCTTCAAAAGTTCCAAGATTAATATTGTCTTGAGCACTACCTTTTCCTTCTGCCTGTAATACAGCCTTAAATGATTGCAACAAATATTCTACATAATCAATATTGATTTTTGAATTATCAAATACACATCCTATAACACTGTCTGGAAAACAGGAAGCAAAAGTTAACACACCAGTTTCGGCAATATTAGCGGCAATCGTTATACACAATGTTCCTTTAGGCCATAATTTGCTTTGAGCTAAACCGTACTCATTGTATGTTTGAGAATATTCTGTAATAAAATGATTACAGTTCCGTATATCTCCAGTCTGAATAAATGGGTATTTTCCACCATATAATTTTTTATCGTTTCTAGGTCTGTGACGAGAACGCCCCCTTCCAAAATCAATTGCAACCTCATTAAGTTTTTTCTTTTTCCAAGTCTTTTTATTTACGAATATGCAAGTTAGATAACTTTCAAACAGCTCTTTGGCGTGGGTGAGGTTTTGCTCGGCGTTGGCTTTTACCTGGTCTATCGCGTCAAAAGCCTTATCCAAGATTCCTACAATTCTCTCTTGCTCCGGTAATGGTGGAAAGCATATTGTTTTTTTAGATAATAGTTTGTAGTGCCGAGCATAACCTAAATTTCTCAAAGGAACATATCTTGCCCAATAATATAAAAATTTTGCATGTAAGTCTTTTGCTGGATCCAAAATTTTAACTCCGTCGGCACCTAAAACAAAGTCAAAATCAATATATTTTACAACTTTTGTATGATCACCAAATACAACAATCGGATGCTTTACATGATATACATCATTTGGATTATCCCAATATCCGCTTATAAATGTATCTTCTTGAGATATAATAGGATATTTTCCTTCTTTTTTATATAATTTGGATTGAATTTTAGATGTGTATTGAACTTTGTTCAAAACTTCTCCAAGTGTCTTTTCTTCCCATTTTTCAAGAGTGGTATTAGGCATCAGAAGTTTACCTCTCTCAAATTTTCAAACCATTGCTTTAATAAACCAGCTCGTGCTTTTATCGTATTTTTTTTAGCATCAGAAACACCGACTTGTTCAAGTTCTGATATGCGATCAACAACAGCTTTCAGAGCATCTTTTCTTTCTCGGTCGGTGACATATTGCCCAAAAATTATTTTTCCTAAAATTTCAGCAATTTTCTCATCACTCATTAAGACTGTTAAAACTGATTCCGGATTGTTTGCCATTACATCAGCTCCTTTATTTTGCCTAATATTTTAGCACTTTGGGTTTCAAGTTTTTCAATTTCTGCAATAATCTCTGCCGGTTCACGATAAATGACTTCATTGCTCTTATTCGGATTTTTAACCGACAAATCCAAAGTATTTTGATCAACATCTTTTAAGTCAACAAACCAAGAA
>CAYPIZ010000076.1:0-5201 GCA_964410935.1 uncultured Acetobacter sp.
ACATGACGTGCCGAAGAGTGGCTTCCTCGTGCGAGCTCAATCACAAAATTTTCCCCTTTAAAACAAAAAAGCCTGCAACATTACTGTCACAGACTTCCTCTTAACTGGTGGCCAGAGAGGGGATCGAACCCCCGACACGAGGATTTTCAGTCCTCTGCTCTACCAACTGAGCTATCTGGCCGGCCACGAGTTAGGTTTATATAAGACTTTTTTTTACTTGGCAAGCATTTTTTTCACTTTTTTCATTTTATTTATTTTATAGCGGAAAAACAGAAGTTTCCCCGGGATTTCCGCAGTTTTGGCTCAACTTTTTCACTTCTTTTTGGAGCTCTTCCCCTGGATCTGCCCCAAGATAAATGCAAACACATACTTCAGCGCTCTGATCACCAGTTCCCGATCTTTCACCGTCAAGCCACGCCAAATTTTGAATGCTTTTTTGAACCAACTTTCAGCTTTTTCCTCTTTCTTTTCAGATACCTTAGCCACACTTTTGGCCTGAGCTTGCGGTTCTTTCGCAGCCGCTTGCACCAACGGACGGATCACGGCGGCATACGGCTTTAACATCAGCGCAATTTCCTCATCACTCATATACGCCCCATGCACCCGCTTCAACTCCCCGTCAGAAGCCAAGAACAGCGCATCACCACGCCCGATAAGATTCTCCGCCCCACCGGCATCAAGAATAGTCCGAGAGTCGGTCAAAGAAGCGGTCTTGTAAGCAATTCTGGTCGGGAAATTGGCTTTCAGCACCCCGGTCACCACATCAACAGACGGACGTTGTGTGGCCAAAATCAAATGGATACCGGCCGCACGGGCTTTCTGTGCCAACCGCATCACATCTTTTTCCACACTTTTATCGGTCGCCATCAAATCGGCAAACTCATCAATCACGCAAACCAGATACGGCATTTTCTTCACGGCCTTAGCATTATATTCCGCCAAATTTTTGCTCATAGATTCGGCAAAGATAT
This sequence comes from uncultured Acetobacter sp., assembly GCA_964410935.1. Taxonomy (GTDB): domain Bacteria; phylum Pseudomonadota; class Alphaproteobacteria; order RF32; family CAG-239; genus CAG-267. The sequence goes on from CAYPIZ010000076.1 coordinate 972, forward strand.
CATACCGCTTGTCCATTTCTGCCGCCAGATACGCCAACAACGCAACGGCGTCGGCACTTTCGGTCACCACCGGTGTATAAAGATACTTTTGATTATTGTAGATACCGAACTCAATTTTTTTCGGATCCACCATCACAAATTTAACTTCCTCAGGCGTTCTTGCCGCCACCAAAGAGAGCACAAAGGTGTTCAGCCCGACGGATTTACCGGATCCGGTCGTCCCGGCCACCAACAGATGCGGCATTTTCGCCAAATCGGCATACTGCGGCTCTCCCACAATATTCACACCCAGACAAATCGGTAGCTGATATTTTTCCGCCGCTTTTTTGAAACTCTCACTCTGCAGGATAGCCTTAAAGTCAATGGTTTCCGGCTCTTTCCGAGGCATTTCAAACAAAATGGCATTAGAATTTTCATCCGGTTCCACCCGCAAAGACGCCACGCCCAGTTCACGCCGAATATCCTCCACCGAAGCCACGATATTTTTCAATTTCGTTCCGGCTGCCGGTGCAAACACGGTCACATCAAGCAGCGGCCCTTTCTTTTCTTCCACAACCTCACCGGAAATACCGTAATTTTTCAGCGTATCAACCAATTTATCCATTTTAGACCTCATTTTATCAGACATTATCCTGTTTCTGTGCAGGCTTTTATGTAGTAATACTTAAAAAAAAGTGAAAAGTAAAGTTATACATACCAAAAACGCACATTTCCCCGTTTTCTGGGGAGCATTTTAAGAAAAAGCTTGTATTTTTTAATCAAAGGGCTTAAGAGTGAGGAGAATTTAATTTTAATTGAGAGGATAATTATGTCTAATCCCTTAGATACAAAAATAATAAGCAGACTGGCTGAAATTTTGGATAAGACCAACCTGACAGAACTAGAATACGAAGATGAAACCTGCAGAATTTCTTTATCCAGACAATGCAACGGCGTTGCCGTAAGTGGTGCATACGTACCGGCACAAGCTCCGGTTGTTGCTGCCGCTCCGGCTGTAGCAGCTCCTGCGGCTGCTCCGGTTGCTGAAGCTTCCGACACTGCTGAAACAGATTATACAAAGAGTCCTAACGCCGTTAAATCTCCGATGGTTGGCGTTGTTTATCTCTCTGCGGATCCGAAATCCCCGAATTACGTCAAAGTCGGTGACACCGTTGCCGAAGGGGATACCGTTTGCTTGGTAGAAGCCATGAAAACCTTTAACCCGGTTAAGGCACACAAAGCCGGTAAAGTGGCTAAGATTTTGGTTGAAAGCGGTGATCCTGTTGAATACGGCGAGCCACTCGTTGTTATTGAATAAGCTTTTCGGATTAACAAATAGGATAATTTAAATGTTTGAAAAAGTTTTAATTGCCAATCGTGGTGAGGTCGCTTTAAGAATACACCGTGCTTGTCGTGAAATGGGGATCAAAACCGTCGCCGTTCACTCTGAAGCCGATGCCAACGCCATGCACGTTCGTTTGGCAGATGAAGCCGTTTGTATCGGGCCGGCTCGTTCCTCCGATTCTTATTTAAATAAGCAGGCAATCATTTCTGCCGCTTTGATCACCGGTGCGGACGCCATTCACCCCGGTTTCGGTTTCTTGTCTGAAAATGCCGACTTTGCCGAGATGGTAGAGCTCCACGGCATCACGTTTATCGGGCCGACGGCAGAGCAAATGCGCCTCTTGGGGGATAAGATTACCGCGCGTAAAGCCGCTATTGAAGCCGGCTTACCGATTACCCCGGGTTCAACCGCGCTGGAAAGTGTGGAGCACGCCAAAGAATGGGCCAACAAGATTGGTTACCCGATTATCATCAAAGCCAAAGACGGTGGCGGTGGTAAAGGGATGAAAGTGGCCTATTCCGATGATGATATTGCCGAAGCTTTCACCATGGCTAAAGCAGAAGCCAAAGCCGCTTTCCCGTCTGATGTTGTGTATATGGAAAAATATTTGCAACACCCGCGCCACATTGAAATGCAAATCTTGGCCGACAAATACGGCAACGTGGTGCACTTGGGCGAACGTGACTGCTCCATTCAACGTAATCACCAAAAAGTGATTGAGGAATGCCCTTCTCCGGCCTTAAATCAAACTCAGCGCAAGGAAATCGGCGACATTGTCACCAATGCGATTAAAAAGATCGGCTACACCAACGCCGGCACGCTGGAATTCATGTACGAAGACGGCCGTTTCTATTTCTTGGAAATGAACACCCGTCTGCAGGTAGAACACCCGATTACGGAAGCCATTTCCGGCATAGATTTGGTGCGTGAGCAGATTCGTATTGCTTCCGGTGCGGCTTTAGGATACACACAAGAGGATATTCACTTCAGCGGCCATGCCATTGAATGCCGTATCAATGCGGAAGATCCTGAAACTTTTGCCCCCTGCCCCGGCAAGATTACCGAGTGGCACGCTCCGGGCGGTCTTGGTGTCCGTGTAGATTCGGAAATTTATTCCGGCTATTCCATTCCGCCGTATTATGACAGCATGATTGCGAAACTGATTGTCCATGCCAAAACCCGTAACGCCGCTTTGATGCGTTTACGTCGTGCTTTGGAAGAATTCATCATCATGGGTGTTAAGACAACTATCCCGTTGCATGAAGAAATCATCTCCCAAAACGAATATATTGACGGTCAGTATAACATTCACTGGCTCACCGAATATATGGATAAAAAGAAACATCAGGAATAGGCTTACAAGATGAAAGAAAAACTGTCAGTTGCCAAAGTATATAAGAGCGCATGCCAATATGTCGCCAATCACTTATTTGCCTTTGGCTTTCTGACGGTTTTTTATTTCATCGGCAGTCTGTTACCGTTAATTTTAGGGGCAACATCCTTATGGCTTGCCACCTTAATTTACACCTACCTGTTTTTTTACTTTGCCGCCGGTTGTTATTACAAACAGCAAATTCTCTGGGATAAAGAGATTTTCATGGCTGCCGGAGTTCGCTTTTTAACAGCCGTAGCTTTGTTTTTGTGCGCTTTATTACTGGGGTCACTCCTCATCAACTGCCTCATTTCGGTGATCAACCAAGCCTCACCGATTGTCGGCCGCACGTTTTTAGACTTTGCCGAAAGCTCTTTAAGTTGGAAATTGGGTAAACATCTGGTTATTTTCTTCCTCATGATTGCCTTTTTCATCATTCCGTCCTTTGCTTTTGTATCGGAAATCACCGGGAAGAGCCGTTCTCTGCTCACCACCTATGCCAAGACCCGCGGCAACATCATCAACATTGCCGTTGTCGTATTCATTGCCTTTGCTTTATGCTTGGTTGTGATGCTGACCATGAGCTTTATTTCCGTATTTTACGCGGCAATCGGGCGGGCAATTTTGGTGGCTTATCTGAGCATTCTGTATTTCAAGATGTATGACTTTTTTTACCGCATCCCCAACATCACCCCCAAGAAGAAACCTTTGGTTATCCCTGAGGAATAGTCAAATTCAGGAAGGAGAAAAATATGCTTATCAAAGATAAAGACATTTTAGTGGAAGAAACCCCCACCGTCAAAACCGATAAAGAGTTGGATAAAGAAAGGCTAAAAGCCTCCATTGCCCACTCACACGAGGCCTGGGGGGATGCGTTTGACTACTACTTGCGTGGCGTTACATCAAAATATATGGACTTCCGTACCCGCGCCAGCCGGCTGGAAGTCTGGGGCTTTTTCACGGTTGCGGTGCTGCTCTCGGTGGTTCTCTACATTGTCGGCTTGATGGTAGACATTCCGCTTCTCCCGTATTACTACACTTTAGCCACCTTAATCCCTTCCGTTGCGGTGATTATCAGACGCTTTCATGACACCAATCACAAGGCACTTCCTTTTTTGCTGGTGAGTGTCATCTTGTCAATCACGGCATTTTTCTGGCAATACGCTCTGATTGCGGCGTTGCTCTGGGCGGCATTTATCATTCACATGCTGTCTCTCCCCTCGGATATTGAAGACAAAGGCTATGGTGAAGCCGTCGTAGAAGATGAAATTTATGATGTCGACATGCCCAAAATTCTTAATAAATTCCGTACGGTTGCCATTATAGGCATCATGCTCTGGCTCGGCTACACTTATCTTGAACTCCAAGATTGGAGCACTCAGGCAGAGCAAAAAGCCACCATTGAGAACATTATGGAAACGATAGAGCAAAAGGGTACGGAAGCTAAATTTACCCCGGAAGAGATTGAGCAAGCCAAACAGCTGATGCGTGCCACCTTGCGCACCCTCAACGGCCAAATGGTCACGGATGAAGA
>CAYPIZ010000077.1:0-5002 GCA_964410935.1 uncultured Acetobacter sp.
AAAACTGCTCAAAGACAACGGTTTTGACGAATTTACCACCCACGCCGACTAGGAGAGAATATGAGTAAACGATATTTAATAACGGGCGTTGCCGGTTTTGTGGGGCGGTATTTTGTAGAATACCTGCAACAATACGAGCCGGATGCTGAAATCTACGGTGTTGATATTGTACCGCAAACAGATATGCCGATAAGCTATCAATCAATGGATCTAACCGATACGGCAGCCGTTGAAACGATGATTGCGGCAATCCGTCCGGATTATATCGTTCATCTTGCCGGTATCAGTTCGGTTGGACAAAGTTGGCAAGAGCCTAAATATTGTTTTGAAAACAATACTTCGGTCATGTTTAACCTTTTAACGGCACTTCATCAAAACCACTGTCAAACGCGTGTTTTATCTGTCGGTTCATCGGAAGAATACGGTTCGTATGATGCAAAACAAATGCCTTTAACGGAGATAATGCCTCTTTTGCCTCAAAATCCGTATGCCGTAGCCAAAGTTTCTCAGGAATTAATCGGACAATTATTTAATCGTGCTTATAAGGGCATTGACGTGATTATGACGCGCTCTTTTAATCACATCGGGCCTCGGCAAAATCCGCGTTTTGTGGTTCCCTCATTTGTTCGGCAGCTTGTTGCCGTAAAAGAGGGAAAGCTCGCCGAAATAACGGTCGGTAATATTGAAGTCGCACGCGATTTTAGTGATGTTCGCGATGTCGTGTCGGCATATTATCTGCTGTTGCAAAAAGGACGGGCTGGCGAAGTGTATAATGTTTGCAGCGGCCGTTCTTATCGGTTGAAAGACATTATTATACAAATAGAAAACCTCTTGGGCATTAGTGCATCAATCACAGTTGATCAGACTTTGTTGCGCCCGAACGATCAAACCGATATTTTCGGTGATCATGGTAAGCTGGCTTCTTTGGACTGGAAGCCCAAATATACGCTGACGGAAACTTTAAAAGATATGGTAAAGGAATATATCTATGACTAAAAAAATTAATTTGTGTTATGACGGTATGATCTTTGTGAGCTTGAATCATACAGGAATTTGGTTTACAACTTTGAACTTGCTCAAAGAACTGATGAAGCGAGATCTGAATGTCTTTTTGTATTTTGAGGATAAAAAAGCCTACAAATCCGCTGATTTAGACGGAATTGTTTTCCCTAATGACCATATTTTGTCGCCTACCGATGATTTTTCGGATATTGATGTGTTTTTCTCGCCAGTGTTTAAGATACCAGACTTTTTAAGTGCTTACCCAAATGTTATAAAATATACCGTATTATATGATGCTATTCCACTCTTGATCCCGACGTATTTTCAGAAAAGTGATTGGTATATAGAGGTGGTTTCTGCACTTAATTCTTTAGATTACTATTTCGCTATTTCAGATTCAGCACGTAATGATTTCTTAAAATATTGCCCTGAGATTGATCCGCAAAAAATTAAAACAACACTCATCGCGACCAATTTGGAATATCACCCGAACACCGATCAAAAGCAATTACAGGCGTGTCAAAAAAAATACAAGTTGCCTCACGACAAAAAATATATATTCAGCCTGTGTTCGTTAGAGCCTCGCAAAAATCTGATCCGCTCGGTCAAAACGTTTTTACGATTTATTTCCAAAAACAAAATTGACGATCTTGTATTTGTGTTAGGAGGGGGAGCTTGGGCCGGATTTATGGACAAGTTTAATGCCGAAATTCCTGAATTGAAGGATTATAAGGATAAAGTTTTCATCACCGGTTATGTCGATACGGCTGATTTGGAAATTTTGTACAGCAATGCCGAATGGTTTGTTTATACCTCGCAGTATGAGGGTTTCGGTATGCCGCCGCTTGAAGCTATGGCGTGCGGTTGTGCTGTCATTACATCAAACAATTCTTCGTTACCGGAGGTTGTCGGAGATGCGGCGCAAACACTCACATGGGACAGCGATGAAGAACATGTCAAAGCCTATGAAAAATATTATTTTGACAACGACTTTCGTCAATCTATGGCAAAAAAGGGTTTGGAACGCTCAAAACAGTTCTCGTGGAAAAAGACCGTTGACGGTATGCTTGAAACCATTGAAGCCGTTGAAGCCAAAAAACATAACCGGCCGCTTGTAACCGTTATCACGCCGCGCGATTTATCGGCTCCCAATGGCAGTTTTACGCAAAATGCCCAAAGCATTAAAAATCAGACCTATCCGCATATTGAACACTTGGTTACAGATGCATCAAAAGAAGATTTATGCGATATTCTGGCAAGGGTTCAAGGACGCTATGTGGCAATTTTGCCCGAAACGGATTATTATTGCGACACAACTGCCGTTGCAACTTTGGTATCAAAAGCCGAAGAACAGCAAGCTGAAGCCGTTTGCGCCAACACACACGATGCGCAAAAGCCGGTTGAGGTCAAAAACTTTATCTTTGGCGAAACGGCAGCGTTTGCGACATTTTTAACTCGCACAGACGTTTTGAAAGAGCTTAATTTATCGTGGAACGATCTCTTTGAAAATCCTGACACTCTTGTATATCGCTTATTGCAAAATGAGAACACAATTGTTGCCGTTAACCGGTCGATTGTAGAATTATCTTCTCCGGTTAGCAAGGAAAACAAGATAGAAACTCTGTTTCAAGAATATGGACAATATCATTATCTGTCACGCTGGGACTGCATGAATCTTATTGATAATGGATTTCTTGCACGTAAGGTGGAGGATGTCGTTTTTCTCGGATCAAAACTCCAAAACACAGCGTGGATGAGAGAATATTTTAGCCGTTATATCAATGCCAGAGTAGAAAGAGCTTGGTCGCACCAAATTGTTTTTGAAGATCTGTTTGATAGACCGCTTCGAAAACAGATCAAATTATTCAATTTTTTGCCGATTTATACGGTTATACAAAAGAACAATCCTTTGAAAATCAAACAAAAATTTTGGTTCTTCGGTCTGCCGATTATGAAAAAAATTATCAAGCCGAACCAATGTAGTTATAGGTTGTTTTTCTTCTTGTCTGTTTTCAAAATCATTCAAAAGTCCAACACGACAAAATACAAAATTCTGGGGCTGCCACTGTGGAAGAAAAAGACAAAGAGCCCATTGAAAACAAAATATTATTTTTGCGGCATTCCGTTGCTGACATTACGAAAAAAATAACTTGAAAGGAAAAACAAATGCACATTATTACGAGAAAAAAGAAGATATGTCGCTCGGAGGCTTACTGTTCGTCAAAACACGCTATTGAGGGTTTAAGCGGTACTGTTTGGCATGAGACGAAATCTTTTTGTCGTGTTATGTGTTTTGAGCTAGGATTTTTCTCTGGTACCGAAATAGCACAACATAGGGTAACTAAAACAACAGAAATTGAATGTTATAAAAATTTGGATACTTTTTATGTCCCACTAATTTATAATTTCAAAAACAACTTAAACATGGCTATAACTGCAATTATAAATAAAGCTGAGGAAAGGAATTTGCCGAGAAGATTTATTCTGGGAAAAGACGCTTTGCAAACAGTTCAAGCTGAGATTAATTATTTAAAAAAGGATCTACGAGCAAGTAGAAAAGACGGTAAAAGATGTTCCATTAGGGATAAAGATTTATTAAACATTGTATTTAATAAAACTGAAAACGAATTTCATAAAATATATACCATCTTCGGAATAAAGTTGAAAATCAAAGTTAAAAACAAGGCTTAACACCTTGCGCGCGCATAAAGAGTAATCATCTAATAGATTAATATAACATGAATTAAAAGAGATAAGAATAATGGATAACCTAATGAAAATCAAACCATATTTATCGTTGTGTAGATGTGGATTTAATGCTGTTACAGCCGATATGATTATTATCTCCATAATCATGCATAGAAAATGAAGTTTACGACGGTTCTTAGCGAATGATTATTCTGTTTATTCTCCCTTATGTAAAACACAAATGAAGTAATTTTCAGAAAGGACTTGAATATGACAAAAGAAATAAATGCTAATGAATATCCATTATCAAAAGTTTTATATTTAGATTTTGAGTATAAAATTCCAGTTTATCAACGTCCCTATGCTTGGGGAAATGATGAATGTGCCAAATTATTGGATGATCTTTATACAGCTTTTCGAACAACTCCTAAAAGCACTTATTTTTTGGGAAGTATTATACTGATCAAAAATCAGCGAAATCGTATATTTGATGTAGTAGACGGTCAGCAACGTTTGACAACTATCACATTATTGATAGCAGCAATGATTAGTAGATTCAAAAATTCGAAATATAAAAACGCATTTATACCGTGCATTAAACAAGAGGCGAATGTAGCCCTAAAGTTATCTGAAAAACCACGTATTGTTGTGCGGGATAAAAATAAGCAAATTTTTAATAAGTATATTTTGAAATGTAAAGTAGATAAAATTAAGGAAGTCCAACTTGATAGCAAGATTGCTAGTAATGAAAATATTCGAGAAAACGCATATTATTTTTATGAACAACTCTGTAAATGTTTTAAGAGTGATGAAGATTTATTAAAGTTTGGGCAATATATACTGAATCAGTGTTATTTGGTAACGGTGACCACATTAAGTCAAGAATCAGCTTCGAGAATCTTCTCAGTTATGAATAGTAGAGGATTAGACTTATTGCCAACAGATATTTTAAAAGCCGAAATAATAGACAAGATAGAAAAATCTGAACAAAATCAATATACCTTACTGTGGGAAGAGTGGGAACAAGATTTATCGCGAGAAAAATTCGTTGAACTATTTTATCATATTAGGATGATTTATGCAAAAAATAAGCTTTCTTTCTCTCTTCTTAAAGAGTTCCATGATACGGTAATTAGAGGAAAGTCTCCCAAAGATTCTGATGCAGCCAAACATTTGGTAGATAATATTATAATCTCTGCAGCAAAGGAATTTGATACTATTATCTGCCAAAGCTATGATCTTCGTCAATCGTCGCTTAAGTTAAAAATCAACGAATACTTTAAATGGCTTAATCAAATTGGTGTATCAGAAT
>CAYPIZ010000078.1:0-4992 GCA_964410935.1 uncultured Acetobacter sp.
ACAATTTGCCAAATTGCCCAAACAGAACCCGGAACATTTTGATTTGTTTATCCAAACGGCAAAGCGTTTGTATCCGGAATATGCCCAATCCATTCAAAAAATAGAGAAAGGTTCTATGCAATACCTATGCATTATGTTTGTTATGAAAAAAGAGCTGTTTTTTGAATACTCGGATTTTTGTTTTTCTATTTTACAAGAAGTTGATCGGCAAGTGGACCATTCTGCCATGGATACGGATGCCGCGCGTTTTCTGGGCTATTTGGGGGAGTTTTGCTTGTCTATATGGATTTTTGAGCATCTAAGACGGCAGGATTGCCGAATCAAAGAACTTAATGGCGGATTTGTTGTTTCAGACGAGGTGATTATTTACCCATGGTTATCTTATCGGTTCTATAGTCTGCTTACTAACTTTACGTTCGGAAAATGGCGAGAACGATTTAAAACTAAAAAAAGAACCGCAAGAAATATCTTGAAAGGGCAAAAAAAGAGGTGAATATTTTTTTTTATGTTATATAATAGGGTCAAGGATTAATTTTTGGCGGAGATTTTTATGTTTATCCATATTCCTGATCACTTCAGTTCCAGTTTGGAATTTTCTTGCAAAAAGTTGCCGGCAAGTGTAACGGACAGACCGAGTGTCTTGCGGGCAATGATCGGTGTGTTCTTCGGACTGCTTTTGCTTTGTCTGGGCGGGTTTGAACTGTTTTCTTTTTCCTTTGCGGAAAATACGGAACAAAGCTCCCTCCTTATGGTGGAGATTTTTGCTTTGGCGGTGATCTTGGTTGGGGTGGCGCTGATCTCCTTTGCGGTATTTTCCCTCATTCGTTATAAAAAGATTGTGTTTGACGGGACGGATTTTTCTATCACATATCAATCTGCCGTTGGCGTGCGACATCATTTTAGCGAGCCTTTGAGCAATTATATCGGTGTGCGGTTGCGTGTGCTGTTCGCTCAATCCGGCTTATTCCACAAGAAACGCTACATTATTGATCTCTACCATAATGATCCGGCAAAGATCATTCCGCTGTATATTTCTACAAACGGAAGGCATATCCGCGATATTTGGGAAAATTATGCCAAGATTTTTAAAATGCCGACGGTTTGTTTTGGCGATAGAGGGCTGGTGCGTAGAGAACTTGAGGATTTGGGTAAATCTTTGCAAGAACTTGGACGCGAAAAGAAATTGCCTTTTATTGCCAGTGGGTTGTTCCCTGCCCCGAATACTTTGAACATTGAAGAAAAATCTAATGCGACTCTGATTTCCCCGAAAAAGATCCATTGGGATATTTTCAGTACGCTCTTTTTATGCTTTGCCGTGCTGACGCTTCTCTTACTGACGGCCGGAGGAATTTATTTAACCATTGCACAGAGGATCTTCCCGTGGGCGTATTGGGGGGCTAGTGCGTTTCTGGGTTTGGTTATCATCTATTTTACCGGAAGGCTGTTTTATTCCTATCGGTTGGAAATTAAAAATAAGGCGATTTTGGTGCACACCGTGTTTTTAGGTACATCTCTTAGCACCGTTACTCTGGATGTGGCAAAATTGAGCCATGTTGAATTGAGTTATGACCCAACAATTGCCCGTTACAGTTTGTCTTTTATCGGGAATAAGCAAATTGTTTCTCTGGGGGGAAGATTGCCGGTGAATGATCTGCTTTGGCTGAGGGATTTTATTGTCCGCAAATTAATTGGTAATTAAATTCATATTTTCGTTGCACGGAAATAATCTGCAGTATATATCTTAGCAAAAGGTTGATTTTTTAACGGAAAGGCTGAAGGCAATGGCAAAAGAATCTAGAACAAACCCGAAAAATGAGGCATCTCGCGGACAATATTTTAATCTGGATGAGGAAAAAGCTTTTTTTGAAGAAGTTGATGAAGAAGTTCGTAATGAGAAGTTCAAACAACTTTTGAATAAGTATGGCGTTTATATTCTGGGTGTTTTGATTTTGGCATTGTCAGTTGCTGTGGGATATGAAAAGATCGCTGCTTGGCGGATTAATAAGGCTGAGCAGACTAATGCTCGCTACATGCAAGCCTCTACCCCGACTAAAGATTTTGAGGATAATCTTGCGTTATTGGAAGAAATTGTTGCAACGGAGAGCGGTTTGTACAAGGATATGGCACACTTGAAAATGGCAAACATTCTGCTGGACAACGGGCAAAACGAAAGAGGTATTGAAGTTTTACAAAAGATTGTTGATGATGCCTCCGTTTCCCCTAAGATTAAGGAAATTGCCGTTGTGAAGTTGGCAACTTATAAGGTAGATGCAGCAAGTTTTGAAGAAATGAATGCTTTGCTTTCTCCCGTTATCAATGAAAAGGGTGCATGGGCACCAATGGCAAAGGAACTTTTGGCAATGTCCGCCATTCAAAACAAAGATATGGAAAAAGCAAAAGCCATTTATCAGGAACTTTTGCTGAATGATGCAATTTCTGATGATTTTAAAGCCAGAATTAATGATGTTTTGGCTGTTATTAACGAAGCTCATTAATTATTTTTAACGAGGAGTGGTCTGATGTATCGTTTTGGTAAAGGACTTTTCTTGTTTGCCGTTTTGATTTGTTTAACGGCTTGTTCGCAAGATAAAAAATTGCCTCAAGGTGAACGTATTTCCGTTTTAGATGACTATGAAGAAACTGCTGTAAAAGCAAGTGGAAGTGGTGTGCAGATTCCTGTTGCAAGTGTTAATCGTGCTTGGTCTCAGGCTGGGGTATCCCCCTCACATGTTATCGGTAATCTGAAAGCAGGAACAACTTTGCGAGAACAGTGGGCCGAGAATTTTGGTAAAGGTATCAGCAAAAGAGACTTTGTCCTTTCGGCGCCGGTTATCAATAACGGACAGATTTTTGTGATGGATACACAAGGTGTGGTAAGTTCTTTTGCTTTGAAGAGCGGAAAGTTTCTGTGGTCCAACGAGCTTAAAGCAAATATTGGCGGTTTTAAAGAAACAAAAAATCGTGCTTCCGGCTTAGCCGTTGATCGTGATACAATTTTTGCCACAACAGGTTTTGGTGGCGTCTTTGCAATGGATACGCGAACAGGAGCTCCCAAATGGCGCAAGATAATGGAATCCCCTATTCGCATTGCACCAATGGTCACATCCGATGCCTTGTTTGTACAGACGGTGGATAACAACCTCTATGCTTTGGATAAAGCTAGTGGTAAAGAAATATGGCGTTTTGGTGTAGCACAAGAAGATACTGTTATTGCCGGTGGGGCTGTTCCCGCTTATGATGAAGAAAATAATGCTGTCGTTGCAGGCTTTTCCAATGGTGAAATTGTTGTGCTAAATGCAACTGTCGGCACGCCATTGTGGTCTTCTATGTTGGTTTCCAACAAACAAGTTAGAGCCTCTACGGAAATTAACACAATCGGAGCTTATCCGATTGTCCAGGAAGGTATTATCTATGCAATCAGTAATAGTGATTTGTTGCAAGCTTTGGATATGCGTACCGGTGATAAGTTGTGGGAAAAAGAGATTGGTTCAACACAAAACATGCTCTTGAGTGGAGATTATCTTTTTGTTATTTCAAACCGAAACATCCTCTATGCAATTGAGAAATACAGTGGAGATATCGCTTGGACACTGGATATCCGTCAATACCTCAAAGAAGAAGATGACAATGATACCAAAGTTATTTATGCGGCCCCACCTTTGATGCTGAACGGGAATATTTATCTAGCATTTTCAAACGGTAAAGTCCTTAGAATTGATGCTCATCAAGGCCAATTAAAAGCAAAAACAGATTTAGGAATTGATATCAGTAACGGTTTAATTGCTGCTGAAGAGTATGTGGTAGCGGTTTCCGATGATGCTGATGTAGTTGTATTCAAGTAACAGAAGGACGTGCGATGGTTAAAATTGTTGAAGTGAGCTCTGAAATATATGAGTTACGCTCCCTTGATGAAATCTGCAAGCATATTGAACGTTGCGGCAGAACTTGTTATAAATCAGAAGGCTTGATTTCTGAAGAAACCGCAGTTCCTTTTATCAAAGGAATTTTGAAGAGCGGACATGAATCGGTCATAGAACATGCTAATGTGATTTTTTCCTTGCCACGCACACAAAAAAACTCTTCCATTTTGACAAAGAAAGATATTTTAGGCTTGAACATAACTGAAGAAGCAGATCCCCAGAATAGGCAAGAACTTATTGTTGTTTCAGGAAATATGCGGGCCTTTCGGGATATAGCACGTCGTTATGGTATTCATGATTTTCTGTTGAGTATTGCGCAACCACTGTTTTATATTGATTCGGAAGCAAAGCCATCTTTTGAAGGACTTCAAATAGAGGGAGTTCAACAATCTCGTTTTTCCGATAAGCATAATTATGTAACAACTCATTCAATTTGTGATATTGGGGCATATAAGGATATTACCCGTCATCGTCCCGCGTCCTTTTCTATAGAATCAACCCGTTACTGTAACTATTCCAAAGGAAAGTTTGGTTGTGAACTTTCAATGATGCAACCAAGCAATATTGAGAAAGGAACACCTTTGTATGAGGAATGGCTACGATGTGTCACCAGTATAGAGCAGGTTTATATGAAGATGTCTGACCTTGGCGCAAAAGGTGACCAGTTGCGTATGATCTTACCACATTCCACAAAGGCTGATATGATTATGACAACAAATGTTAGCGAATGGAAGCATATTTTTTCACTACGGTGTCATAGCGCAGCCCATCCGTCTGTGCAAGCCGTAATGAAATTGGTTTTAGAAAATTGCCATAACATTTGGCCGGAATTTTTTAAAGATCAGTATGAAGAATTTATCTGTAAGCATTGATTTTTGTAACAAAAACTTCAAAATTTCACTACTAAAAAGTATTGCAGAAGAGTGTTTTTTGTGTTAAACTTGTAAAAAATAGTTTGATAGGAGATGTGTCATGTCAATGGATACAGATAAAGCACTAGAGAAAAACACTAAAACACCGGAAGTAGAACTTGCCGAAGCCTTAGAACGGTTAAAATTAAGAAAGATATCAG
>CAYPIZ010000079.1:0-4953 GCA_964410935.1 uncultured Acetobacter sp.
CCAAGCAATGCCCAAATTCCCAACGGCGTCACCTCACTTGTAAATGAGATATTCAAAATCTCACGCACCAACCAAATACTCGGTCCCAACAGCAAAAACAACGCCATTAAAGTCTTTTCCGCCGCATCAGATTTATTTTTATGATAAAGAAAGCCGGCAATTCCCCCGACAATCAATAGCACGCCACCGATACTGCAGAGCTTAATTGTACTGCTCAGATTTTGCCACTCGGAAGCCGTCAAAATAACCAACCCGAAGCACATCACCAGTACTCCAAGTGCAGTTAACCAGTTAAGTGCCCTCATGCCGGAATTTTCCCTCTCAAACACAATAATTTTTTCCTTTTGCTCGGCAGAAATCAACCCCTCGCTCACCCATTTTTCAAGTTTTCCATTGCGACACATACGCCCTCCTTCTCTTTGTTTTTCCTGATACTACCTGACATTCCTTAAAAAAACTTTACTTTTTGTTTTCTTCCCGCTAAAACAAAGCCCAAAGAAAGGAGTTGTCAATGTCTACCGTAAAAACCAACGCTATGCGTATTTTAGATAAGAAAAAAATCACCTATCAAACCCATTTTTATGAAAGCGCCGGGGCTATCTCCGGCACAGAAGTAGCAGAACAACTCCACCAAGATCCGGAGCATGTTTTCAAAACGCTGGTTACTACGGGAAAATCCGGCTCACATTACGTCTTTATGATTCCCGTGGCCGCTGAACTTGATTTGAAAAAAGCAGCCCGTAGCGTCAAAGAAAAATCGGTAGAAATGCTCAAACAGAAAGACCTCTTTCCTCTGACCGGATATGTACACGGTGGCTGTTCGCCTCTCGGTATGAAAAAACAGTTCCAGACTGTTGCACATGCCACAGCACCGAACTTCCCCACCATTATTTTTTCTGCCGGACAAATCGGTGCACAGTTGGAACTTTCCGCAATGGACTTAGCCTCCGTTATTCCGCTGTCTTTTGAAGATATTATCGCCTAGAAGCCATCCCCGATTTATTGTGTCGCCTTACATATTTCTCTGTTGAAAAGACGATTCTTCAGCACACAACACCAATTTTAAGCATACGCTTTTCTAAAGAACACTTCTCTTGATTTTTAACGGCTACAAAAATCCCCCTCCCCGATTCTCTTTCAAAATTTCCTTTTCCTGAAAACAAAAAAAGAGAGCCGCATCTAGCACGGCTCCCTCTCACAATATTTTAGAAATCTCTAAAAATGTTCATCACATTTCTTAATCAGTTCTTCAATATTCTCAGGCGGCCAACCCGGAGTTTCCATACCGAGGTGAATACCCATCTTAGAAAGAACTTCTTTAATTTCGTTCAAAGACTTACGACCAAAGTTCGGTGTTCTGAGCATTTCTGCTTCTGTCTTTTGAACCAAATCACCAATGTAAACGATATTGTCATTCTTCAAGCAGTTTGCAGAACGAACGGAAAGTTCAAGTTCATCAACCTTGCGCAACAGATTTCTGTCAAACGGCAACTCTTCTTTAACATCTTCAACTTCGTTCTCCGGTTCATCAAAGTTAATGAACGGACGCAACTGATCTTGCAGGATTCTTGCAGACAAGGCAACGGCATCTTCCGGTGTCAACACACCGTTTGTTTCAACAACCATTGTCAATTTATCGTAATCCGTGTTTTGACCAACACGAGTCTTATCAACTTTGTAAGAAACCTTACGAACCGGGGAATAAATTGCATCAACGGCAATTACCCCGATCGGAGCATCGGCAGTTTTGTTCAAGGCAGCCGGAACATATCCTTTACCTGTACCAACCGTCAACTCCATAGCAATCTTCGCACCGGCATCCAATGTGCAGATAACATGATCCGGATTCATGATTTCAACATCATGACCGGTCTCAATCATACCGGCAGTAACAACAACCGGTCCTTCTGCTTTCAAGCGCATTGTCTTTTGCCCTTCAGAATGAACGGCAACGGCCAAGCCTTTAATATTTAAGATAACATCGGTAACGTCTTCACGAACACCTTCAATCACGGAAAACTCGTGGAGCACGCCGTCAATCTTTACAGCAGTTACGGCACCGCCCTGCAAAGAAGACAACAACACTCTTCTTAATGCGTTACCTAGAGTTAAACCAAAACCTCTCTCCAAAGGTTCTACAACTATCTTAGCAACATTCCTGCCCTCGCCTGGAACAACCTCTAGGTTAGTTGGTTTTATAAGTTCTTGCCAATTCTTCTGAATCACCGGAATACCCTCTTTACTAGTTTATACGCTATACAACAAAACAGGCAGAGGAAAGGCGGACTTTCCCCTACCATAAAACTTAAAAATTAAACTCTGCGGCGTTTTCTTAAACGGCAGCCGTTATGCGGGATTGGTGTTACATCACGGATAGATGTAATCGTAAACCCGATAACCTGTAATGCTCTGATAGCGGATTCGCGCCCAGAACCAGGTCCTTTAACTTCAACTTCCAAGGTTTTCATGCCATTTTCTTGAGCTTTCTTACCGGCTTCTTCAGCAGCAACCTGAGCAGCATAAGGGGTAGACTTTCTTGAACCCTTAAAGCCCTGTGCACCGGCTGTAGACCAAGAAACAGTGTTCCCTTGTGCATCGGTAATTGTTACTCTCGTATTGTTAAATGTAGAATTGACATGAGCAACACCTGAGGTGATGTTTTTCTTCTCTTTTCTTTTAATAACTGTTTTTGCCATTGCTACCTCACTTATTTCTTCTTATTCGCAACAGTCTTGCGTTTACCCTTACGGGTTCTTGCGTTCTGTTTTGTGCTCTGTCCGCGAACAGGCAAACCTTTACGATGGCGCAGACCACGATAGCAGCCCAAATCCATCAAACGTTTGATGTTTACACCGATTTCACGACGGAGTTCACCTTCTACGAGGTAGTCTTTATCAATTACTTCACGAACTTTTGCGATATCTTCGTCGGTCAATTCATGTACACGACGTTCACCGGCAACGCCCGCTTTTGCACAGATAATCTGTGCTGTTTCTCTCCCGATACCATAGATAGAGGTCAAAGCAATCTCTAGTTTCTTGGCACTAGGAATATTTACACCAGCTATACGAGCCAAATTAATTCTCCATTATTTTATAAAACAAACCATTCAAAAAGTTGATCACCACTCTTCAAAATTAATGCGAATTATAGGGTATAATTTATTAGAGTCAACAATTCTTTTAAATTTTTTGCATTTTTTTTAGCTTTTTTAACAGATTATTTAGAATTCGATTTTTCCGTTTCGGGCGAATCGCGTCCTTTCAAGGCGTTGCTTCATTTTTCGCCCGTTTTCTAAATTCCGCATAAAAAAACGCCGACCCGAAAGCCGACGTAATGATCTCCCATCCTTAATAATATAAAAGTTACCGTTTTTTCTTGCTTACCAGAGCAGCTTTTTTCAAAAGCCCCTCATATTGATAAGCAATAAGGTGCGACTGAACTTGTGTAATGAAGTCCAATGTTACCTGCACTACGATAAGAAGTGTTGTTCCGCCTAAAACAAACGGAACGCCGAGCTTAGCTATCAGGATTTCCGGCAATATACATAAAGCCACCAGATAAACCGAGCCCAAAACTGTCAAACGGGTTACAACATAATCCAAATATTCTGCGGTATTTTTACCCGGACGAATACCGGCAATAAAGCCCCCGTGTTTTTTCAGATTTTCAGCTGTTTCTTCCGGATTAACCACAACAGCGGTATAGAAGAAAGCAAAGAAAACAATCAAAAAGGCATAAAGTGCCAAATACAAAGGTTGCCCGTGACTCAAATGACGGCTCAACGTCTGTACCCATTCCGGCCCGTTAGCAGACCAGATATTAGCCACCGTAATCGGCAACAAAAGCAATGCGCTGGCAAAAATCGGCGGGATAACACCTGTCGGGTTAACTTTCAACGGCAAGTGAGAGCTTTCAGCCGCACTAACACGCAAGCCAACCTGACGCTTTGGATATTGCACCAAAATTTTGCGCTGAGCCATTTCAACTTTAAGAATAATGAACACCAAAACGATACTCATTACAAACAAGCTCAAGATCACCAACGGAGACATAGACCCGATTCTTCCCAATTCCAAAGTCTGTGCAATCGCAGCCGGAATATTGGCAATAATACCAACGGTAATGATCAAAGAAGAGCCGTTTCCAACCCCGCGGGAAGTAATTTGCTCACCCAACCAAACAATAAACATTGTACCACCGGTCAAAGAAATGATTGTTGAAAGCACAAAAGTTACCGGTGCAATCACAACGGCACTGGAACCGTCACCGTTAGAGATGCTCATTAAACCGATAGCAATACCATAGCCTTGCACAATCGTAATCAATACCGTCAATAATTTGGTATAATGTACCATTTTGCGATGTCCGGCCTCGCCTTCTTTTTTCAAAGCGGCCAAAGACGGAACAACAGATTGTCCCAATTGCAAAATGATGGAAGCTGAAATGTATGGCATAATATTTAAAGCAAAAATTGTCATACGCTCCAACGCGCCACCGGAAAACATATTAAACATTCCTAAAATACCGTTAGAATGTCTGGCAAAAACTTCTGCCAATACGCGTGAATCAATCCCCGGCAACGGAATGAATGTCCCCAAGCGGAAAACAATCAAAGCCAAAACCGTAAACAGCAATCTTTTCTTCAGTTCCGTTGCTTTGCTAAACACGGAACCATCCATATTCGCTGCCATTTTTTCTGCTAATGATACCATTTTTATTTCCTTAAAATTATTACTATTCAAGCTTCTGAGAAAGGCATACTTTTCCCAATTCTGCCTGAGCTTAATACATAAAATTTAATTTTACCTTTAAAAAATACCACTTTTCCACTAACTTTTTTTACTTCAAGGACTGGACAAAATTTTTTTTAAATGTTATCTTCCCCCCGTTTTAAAAGAAAAATGATATAGATGTTTTTATAAAGAGGAAGAAAAACATGACAAAATTAAG
>CAYPIZ010000080.1:0-4928 GCA_964410935.1 uncultured Acetobacter sp.
TCCCTTAATTGTTTAAACTTATCACTTTTCAAATATTTTTTCATATATTTAACACGCGATGATTCCAGCAAAACAGGGGGCATCTTTAAAAACATCGAGGCTTTCCATACAGCTTCTTTGCTATACCGTACATATTCCCTTATACCCAATTTATACGCAGCTATTACACTCGGGTAATAACTTGCCACCATATAGTCAGCTCTCCCTGTCAATAGAGATTTAAAGGCTAAGGAATAATCATCTGCCATATCCGTATTTAAGCTTGCTAAATTTTTTAGCAAATATTTCGGAAATTTATCTGTTTTAGCATAAACACCTTTGAAGTTTTTCAAATCTTCCTTGGTTTTTATCTTTATTTCTTTGTCACTTGGCATAATTATGTAAATTTTATTCTCGAAAAATGACGGATACAAAAAGCCATTATCAGAATATGGATTTTCTTCATAATAAACTGCAAAGAGTGCTTTTTCCTCTATTGATTCGGCGTTTTTTTCAAACTCTTTGGCTTTTTCCTCATAATTTTCTTCATACATTGGTACGATTAAAACACCGCTTTCTTCTGCTAAATATTCAAAAGCCTCCATAAACGCACTTCCTTGCAATTTTGATGAAATCGGGAAAAAATTAGACTCAGCAAGCGCAGAGAGAATTAATGTATCTCTGCCATGTGTTTTATCCAGTGCCTCAGCATAAGACGGCTGTTCAAAAGCGAATCCGTCTTCTTTAATCATTTTAATAGGGGCTGACTGTGCTTCAAAACAGTATAAGCAAATTACCAAACTCAAAAAAAATTGCTTCATCATTCCTCCGATATAAAAAGAATCTTTGATATTTTAAAGTATAGTGTTATTATGTTAAAAAATGATTTATCTTAATTAAAATACAGGTGCATCTTGAGTGAAAATTTAGCTTCAGTTTATGATAATTTATTTTTGAGACAAAAAGCGTCTCAGAATATTTCTGTTTTTATCTCAGGGGCTGAACATATAGGAACTTCTTGGAGTGCACTTACTTTTGCCCATGCTCTGAACATTCAAAAAAAGCGTGTTTTATTTGTAGATGCTAATGGAAACTACTCAAATATCAGAGCTATGCTACCTCTTCCAAAAGAATTTGGCTTAGAAGATTTCATCACTGGGGAAAAGGCTCTTAATCAGCTGGTTTTTGCATATAAGAATAAAGACTTTAATTTACTTGTTGCAAATACTGGAAGTTACTTCCTAACTGAGCAGCCTTTAGGCAGATTAAATATTTTTATGGAAGATTTAAACATTTTATCACGCTCTTATCAGCACACCGTTATTGATCTTGGCGCAGAGTTTAATGATAAGAGTTTGGTATGTTGTCATTATGCAGATAATATTATTTTAGTCTGCTCTGAAAATAAAGCGGATATCATAAAAACATTCGACTTAATACGTCGAATAAATGATTTTGGAATTTCTGCCACATCTTATTTGGTGATAAATAAAGTCAATTCCTTTGAAGACGGATATAAAATTTTTGAAAAGATTAACAAAGTAGCAGAAGAAAACGGCTTGAAATCGCCAAAGTTTTTGGGTAGCATCAGGGTGGATACGCGTATTAGAGATACAATCAAAAACAAAGAATTGCTGCTTTCCAGATATCCGACCTCTGAAGCCGCCGTTGATGTTTTTTCCATTGCAGAAAGATTTTGTTTGGAGATGAATAATGAACAATAAGTTTGATAGCCTGAACTATTATAAAATTTTGAATCTTTCTTCAACATCTTCTGATGAAGAAATTCGGCAAAGTTATCGCGAGCTGGCTAAATTTTGGCATCCGGATCACAATACTTCTCCTAATGCTTTAGATATGTTTCAAAAGATTTCCGTTGCCTATGATGTTTTGAAAAATCCACAACAGCGCCTTAAATACATTCTGCTTTCCATAATTTACTCCGAAAAAGATTTTCCGGATATGAATGCATTGTCTGTTCTAAAAAATATGCATGGACAAGAAGATGTTAATATGAGGGCTTTTCATTTAATTGAAATTACCGGAAAAGGAATCGGGCACAAAAGCATAGATAAAGTGTATTATTGCAGTCAGTACGAAGCCGAATCCGTTGTTGGGCAAATTACAAAACATAACTGGCTTCACGGCTTTTGGGGGGTAACTGCTTTTTTTGCTACCATTTCTGCCCTTATAAAAAACATCAACACCATTGCTTCAAAGAGGGAAAATCTTGTTTTACACCTGCACAATGCTCTCGCTTACGCTGATGAGAATCGTCCTACAGAAGCAGCCACTGCGGCAACACTTGCCTTGCTCTATGCCTCAAAGGAAGAAAAAATTTACATAGCCAAATTTTTAGAAAGCCTAAATACATCCCCTCTCACCGTTAAAAAGTGGAATATTGCAAAACTCCGCAAAATTCAGTTTATCTACCCACTTATGGCCATAGCTCTTTTCTGTGCTCTTGTTGTTTGTTTTTCATTAGTCAGTGGCCGAGATCGTTTTAAAAACGCTCTTTCCGTCAAAGAGATGGTTGTTTTTAACAACGGGCAAAAGATTGTCAGCGACATAGCCGTTGCCAGAATTTTTGACATTCCTGTTGACGTTTATGACAAAGAAAAGTTATACCACACCACCAAACAGACAAATGCGATGCATGGTGCTGACAGCAGTTTTGATATTTATAAAAAAGTTGAAAAAGGAACTACCGTTCGCATAACAGGCTACACCGTGGATAAAAAGTGGTATCAAGTGATGTTTGACAATGGGGAGAAAGCTTTTATCGAATCCATTTATCTGGAGCAGGGAATCGGCAACACCATTCCGCTTTGGAGTAAGATTTATAAGGAAAAATAAAGATGTCTTTGAAGTTTGAAATTTTAAAAACACATAAAAAATCCCGTCTAGGGCGATTGCATACAAAGCACGGCATTGTAAATACGCCGGCTTTCATGCCTGTGGGGACATGTGGTACGGTTAAAGCGATGCTTCCCGAATCGGTAGAATCGACCGGTGCGGAAATTTTGCTTGGCAACACCTATCATTTGATGTTGCGTCCCGGGGCAGATTTAGTGGAAAAAATGGGTGGCTTGCATAAATTTATGAACTGGCATCGCCCGATTTTGACAGATTCAGGCGGTTTTCAGGTGATGAGCCTCAAGGGTTTAAGAAAGCTCACGGAAGAAGGTGTTACATTCAAATCCCATGTAGACGGCAAAATGTTTTCCCTCACGCCGGAAGAATCCATCGGCATCCAGCATAAGCTTGATTCTAACATCACCATGAGTTTGGATGAATGCACACCGTTTCCTGCCACGTATGAGGAGGCAAAAAAATCCATGCAACGGTCTATGCGTTGGGCCAAGCGGAGCAAAGAAGCTTTTGACAATCGCGACGGGTACGGCATTTTCGGTATTCAGCAAGGCAGTATTTTCCAAGATTTACGGCAAGAATCGGCTGATGCGTTGAGAGCCATTGGTTTTGACGGATACGCCATCGGTGGGTTGGCTGTTGGTGAAGGGCAAGACAAAATGTTTGAAGTGCTGGACTATGCACCGCAAATGTTACCGGAAGACAAGCCTCGTTATTTAATGGGTGTTGGCAAACCGGATGACATTGTTGGTGCGGTTGCACGCGGGGTTGATATGTTTGACTGCGTTATGCCGACACGTTCCGGTAGAACTGCCCAAGCTTTTACGGAATTTGGCACAATAAACATCCGCAATGCCCGTCATCGGGAAGATCCTCGTCCGTTAGAAGCCGGTTGTGACTGTCCGCTCTGCAAAAATTACACCAGAGCCTACATTCACCACCTACAAAAATGTAATGAGATTTTAGCGGTGATGCTGCTCAGCTGGCACAATATTCGCTATTACGAACGCCTTATGCAAGGCATACGCAAATCTTTGGCGGAAGATACTTTTGATGAGTTTATGAAAGATTTTTACAAAAAACAGCAACAAGGCGATATTGAGGAGATCTAACCATGGCCAAGAATCCCGTTTGTGATGAAAAGGAAGAGTTGCTTTCTGCGTTTATCAAAGAAAACAACAAAGACGGTATCCGTGTTTTTGTAGCGGGTGGGTCACGTGGGGGGCACAACCCCATTTATGTTAAAGAGGCGTATAATCTCGGCAAGCGGATTGTTCAGATGGGCTTCAAATTAGATTTTGGGCTTTCGAACACCGGTATCATGGGTGCGGTTGCCCGTGGCGTTATGGACGCATGGAACGAAAAACAGCATTGCGTTCAGCCGGAGTTCCCTATTCAAGGGATCACCACGGAAGAATATTACAAACTTTATGATTCTGATGATGCCATGTTAAAGCACATCAACGTGATTTTTGCAAAAACTTTGGAAGAGCGTAAACAACGTTTACTTGATGCGGATTTTGTAGTGTTCACTCCCGGTGGGGTTGGCACATTGGACGAGCTCGCTTATGATTGTGTTGCCATGCAAGACGGCCTACTCCCTAAAAAGCCGTTCATTCTGTACAACGTCGGCGGTTTTTTCCACCATTTATTAGAGTTTTTGAAAGCCATTTCAAACAAAGGTTTTTCGGATCCTATTCCTTTTGTTGTGGTCGATAACGATTTTGAGATGGCTGTTGCCTTCAGTTTGTTAAAGTTAAAATACGGCAAGCGGATTGATGACAGCAACGCCTATGAAAACACGCGAGAGCTGGTTTATGAGCTCCCTTACTACATTAAGCGCAAGCAAGAAACCGGTTTAGACATTGTAGACATTTTGCGCAATGTTTCCAGCGTTCGGGGGCTCGGCAATGAAGAAGAGAAATCCGCCCTTGATAGCGACATTGAAACAGCTTATCTGGAAAAAGAAATTGAGCGCATGTACAGTCGTCTGGCAAAGACCGGACGGGATACTTCTGTTGTGAGCTACAAGCTCTCCCGCCTCAAACGTCGCAAACAAAAACTGTAGTATTGTTTCT